>NZ_JCANQV010000641.1:0-703 GCF_059553635.1 Candidatus Streptomyces philanthi | reverse complement strand
GTCGTGCCAGGCTCGCTGCGCGTGCCGTGGGTGGTGGCCGACGCCGGGGCGCACGGGGTGGTCGACCGGCGGGTGGTGGAAGGCGTGCAAGGCGCCGCCGTAGACCGTGAGGCGCCAGTCGACGCCCGCGGCCTGCATCTCAGCGGTGAACGCGTCCCGTTGCGCGGGCGGCATGATCGGGTCTTCCGAGCCGACCCCGGCCCAGACCGGGCAGCGAATGCGCGCCGACTCGCCCGGTCGGCCCGTGGTCAGCGCGTTGACCGTCCCGATCGCGCGCAGGTTGACGCCGTCGCGGCCGAGTTCCAGCCCGACGGCGCCTCCGGTGCCGTAGCCGACGGCGGCGATCCGGTGGGGATCGGTCCGCGGTTCGGCGCGCAACACGTCGAGCGCCGCATGGCCGATGCCCCGCATCCGGTCGGGGTCGGCGAGCAGCGGCATGCAACGGGCCAGCATCTCCTCGGGGTCACCGAGATAGCGCCCGCCGTGAAGGTCGAAGGCCAGCGCTACGTATCCCAGCTCGGCGAGAGCATCGGCCCGGCGGCGCTCGACATCGCTGAGCCCCGTGCCCTCCGGTCCGAGCAGCACCGCGGGCCGGCGGTCGGCACCGGCCGGGAGCGCGAGGTGCCCGATCATCGTCAGACCGTCGGCCGGGTACTCGACCGTGCGCGTGGTAATCGTCGTCATGCGACGGGACGGTAGTGAT
>NZ_JCANQV010000640.1:0-731 GCF_059553635.1 Candidatus Streptomyces philanthi | reverse complement strand
CGTCGGGTGGTGGAGGAGTGGAATGCCACGGCGGTGGATTTCGCTCCGGGGACCGTTGCGGGGGTTTTCGAGCGGCAGGTGGCGCGTACTCCTGATGCGGTGGCGGTGGTCTGTGACGGTGTTGAGCTGTCGTACGGGGAGGTGAACGCGCGGGCGAATCGGCTGGCGCGGTTGCTGGTCGCATGTGGTGCGCGGGCCGAGCGGTTCGTTGCTCTGGCGCTGCCGCGCAGCGCGGATCTGGTTCCCGCGGTGTTCGCGGTGCTGAAGTCGGGTGCCGCGTATGTACCGGTCGACCCCGCCTATCCGGTGGAGCGGATTTCCTACATGGTGGGAGACGCGCGGCCGGACGTGGTGGTGACCACCCGGGAGGTGGCGCCTATTGTCGAGGAGGCCCACCCCGGTGCGGTGACGGTGATCCTGGACGACCCCGGGACCACCGAACGGCTGGCGGCATTCTCTTCCGACGACGTGTCGGACAGCGAGCGGCTGTGCCCGCTGCTTTCCCAGCACGCCGCGTACATGATTTACACCTCGGGTTCGACGGGCCGTCCCAAGGGTGTGGTGGTTCCGCACCGTAATGTGGTGGATCTCGCGGCGTGGGCTGCCGCCGAAGTCGGCCCCGAATTGCTGGGGAGGGTGCTCGCGGCGACCTCGCTGAATTTCGATGTCTCGGCGTTCGAGCTGTTCGGGCCGCTGCTGTGCGGCGGCAGCGTGGAGATCGTGCGTGACCT
>NZ_JCANQV010000639.1:0-777 GCF_059553635.1 Candidatus Streptomyces philanthi | reverse complement strand
GCTGCACTGAGGTGCGGCACCCCGGCCGCCTCCCACAGGCCGGCCGGGTCGCCCGTCCATCGTGCCGCCCCCACCGGCCCCACCCGACGACCTGTCAGTTGTCCCGCTCGGAGGACCCCATGACCCCGCCACCCACATCCGGCTCGTACGGCGCCTACAGTCAGGCGCCGTACGGCGGCGAAGGCGATCAGCCGCTGGTACGGCCGTACGCCATGACCGGAGGCCGGACCCGGCCGCGCTACCAGCTCGCCATCGAGGCACTGGTCAGCACGACGGCCGATCCCGCCCAGCTGCCCGGGCTGCTGCCCGAGCACCAGCGGATCTGCCACCTGTGCCGTGAGGTCAAGTCGGTGGCCGAGGTCTCCGCGCTGCTGCACATACCGCTGGGGGTGGCGCGGATTCTCGTCGCCGACCTGGCGGAGGCCGGGATGGTGGCGATCCATCAGCCGGGTGGCAGCAACGAAGCGGGCGGCACGCCGGACGTGACCTTGTTGGAGAGGGTGCTCAGTGGACTTCGCAAGCTCTGACGACGGCATGCAGGGCCGTTCGACGACGTCCGCCAAGATCGTGGTGGCGGGCGGCTTCGGCGTGGGCAAGACCACGTTCGTCGGGGCCGTCTCGGAGATCAACCCGCTGCGGACGGAGGCGGTGATGACCTCCGCGTCGGCGGGGATCGACGACCTCAGCCACGTCCAGGACAAGACGACCACGACCGTGGCCATGGACTTCGGCCGGATCACGCTGGACCAGGACCTGATCCTGTACCTGTTCGGCACG
>NZ_JCANQV010000638.1:0-831 GCF_059553635.1 Candidatus Streptomyces philanthi | reverse complement strand
GAGCGCTGCCAGGCCGGCCTGGAGCACCATGAAGACGCTGGTGTTCGTCTCCTGTGCCACGTCGGTTATGCGGCCGTGGAGTTCCGCGGACCAGGTGAAGCCATGGGTCGCGCCGCGGTGGCTGGCGACGGCGGGGCGGGGACGGTCGGCCGGCAGGTCGAGCTGCTCGGGCAGATCTGCCAACTGGTCTGTCCAGTAGGCAATTTGCTGGCCCATGGGACTGGACGGGTCGTTCTCGTCCCCCAGGACCTGGTGCTGCCACAGCGTGTAGTCCGCGTACTGCACCGGCAGCGGCGCCCACCGCGGGGCCCCTCCCGCGCACCGCGCACCGTAAGCGGCCGACAGGTCATCGGCGAGCGGGGCGAGCGACCAGCCGTCGCCCGCGATGTGGTGGACGAGCAGCAGCAGGACATGCTCCTCCTCCCCCAGCGCGAACAGCGTGGCCGCGAGCATCGGCTCACCGGCGATGTCGAATTCGTGGGCGGCTGCGCGGGTCAGGGCGTCGGGCAGCGCGGCCTCGTCGGACTCGACGACCGTCAGGGCGGGGCGGGCCTGACCGGCGGGCAGGATCTGCTGGCAGGGCGCACCGTCCACCTCGGGGAAGACCGTACGCAGCGCCTCATGACGCTCCACCACATCCGCCAGCGCCGCCTCCAACGCCCCGCGGTCCAACCGGCCGTTGAGGCGGAGGGCCAAGGGGAGGTTGTACGTGGCGCTCGGGCCTTCCAACCGGTTGAGGAACCAGAGCCGGCGCTGGGCGAAGGACAGCGGCACGATCTCGGGCCGGGGCACCGGAGCCAGCGCGGCACGCGCCTCCTCCGTCGCCTCCAT
>NZ_JCANQV010000637.1:0-831 GCF_059553635.1 Candidatus Streptomyces philanthi | reverse complement strand
CAGCGCCGCCAGACCCGCTTGGAGCACCATGAAGACGCTGGCGCCGGTTTCCCGTGCCAGGTTGGCGACGCCGTCGTGCAGTTCCGCGGGCCAGGTGAAGGCGCAGGTGGCGCCGCGGTGGCTGGCGACGGCGGGGCGGGGACGGTCGGCCGGCAGGTCGAGCTGTTCCGGCAGACCTGCCAACTGGTCTGTCCAGTAGGCAAGTTGCTGACCCATGGGACTGGACGGATCGTTCTCGTCCCCCAGGATCTCGTGCTGCCACAGGGCGTAGTCCGCGTACTGCACCGGCAGCGGCGCCCACCGCGGGGCCCCTCCCGCGCACCGCGCACCGTAAGCGGCCGCGAGATCGCGTGCCAGCGGCGCGGACGACCAGCCGTCACCGGCGATGTGGTGGACGAGCAGCAACAGCACCTGCTCCTCCTCGCCCAGGGTGAAGAGCGTCGCCCGCATCGGGAGCTGTGTCGTGATGTCGAATTCGTGGGCGGCTGCGCGGGCCAGGGCCTCGGGCAGCGCGGCCTCGTCGGACTCGACGACCGTCAGCGCGGGGCGGGCCTGACCGGCGGGCAGGATCTGCTGGCAGGGCGCACCGTCCACCTCGGGGAAGACCGTACGCAGCGCCTCATGACGCTCCACCACATCCGTCAGCGCCGCCTCCAACGCCCCGCGGTCCAACCGGCCGGTCAGACGCACGACGAGCGGCACGTTGTAGGTCGCACCGGACGACTCGAAACGGTTGAGGAACCAGAGCCGGCGCTGGGCGAAGGACAGCGGCACGATCTCGGGCCGGGGCACCGGAGCCAGCGCGGCACGCGCCTCCTCCGTCGCCTCCAG
>NZ_JCANQV010000636.1:0-844 GCF_059553635.1 Candidatus Streptomyces philanthi | reverse complement strand
CCTGGCACTGGCCGAGCGGCCCGGCGGCCGCTGGGACGGCACGCTGATCAGCGCCGTTCCGTCCGCGATCGGTCAGCTTCTCGCCCAGGGCGCGGTACGGGCCTCCGCCGGAATGGTCGTACTCGCGGGTGAGGCACTGACACGTCACGCCGTGGAGGCCGTACGGGAGGCCGTGCCCGGCTGCAAGGTCGCCAACCTTTACGGCCCGACCGAGGCCACGGTGTATACGACGGCGTGGCACGCCCCGGAGCATGTCGTGGGTACTCCGCCCATCGGGCGGCCGATCCGCAACCGCCGTGTCTATGTTCTCGACGGTGGTATGCGTCCCGTTCCGCCCGGTGTGGCGGGGGAGCTGTACCTCGCCGGCGGCGGATTGGCGCGCGGATATCTGGGACGTGCGGGCCTGACGGCGGAGCGGTTTGTCGCCGATCCGTTCGGCGCTCCGGGCGACCGGATGTACCGTTCGGGCGACCTCGCGCGGTGGACCACCGACGGGCAGATCGAATACCTCGGCCGTACCGACCACCAGGTCAAGGTCCGTGGTTTCCGTATCGAACTCGGTGAGATCGAGGCCGTCCTCCAGCGCCATTCCGGGATCACTCAGGTCGCGGCCGTCGTCCGGGAGGACCAGCCCGGCGAGAAGCGGCTGACCGCCTATCTCGTTCCCGCCGAGGGGGCCACCCCCGACAGCGCCGAACTGCGGGCCCATGTCGCCGCGTCACTGCCGGATTACATGGTGCCGAGTGCTTTCGTCACGCTGGATTCCCTGCCGCTCACCCCGAGCGGAAAGCTCGACCGCAATGCGTTGCCGGCGCCGGATTACGCGTCCCGTAGTACGGGGCGG
>NZ_JCANQV010000635.1:0-862 GCF_059553635.1 Candidatus Streptomyces philanthi | reverse complement strand
GCGCCCCGTACTACGGGACGCGTAATCGGGCGCCGGCAGCGCATTGCGGTCGAGTTTCCCGCTCGGGGTGAGCGGCAGGGATTCCAGCGTGACGAAAGCACTCGGCACCATGTAATCGGGCAGCAGCCCGTGGAGATGGGCGCGGAGCGTATCGGCGGGGGAATCCGGCGCCGGGGCGTGTGCGTCGTTCTCGGAACGGACGACATAGGCCACGAGGTGACGGCTGCCGGGGGTGTCCTGACGCGAGAGGACAACGGCCTGGGCGACGGTCTCGTGCCGGGTGAGAGCGGCCTCGATGTCGCCGAGTTCGATACGGAAACCACGGACCTTGACCTGGTGGTCCGTACGGCCCAGGTATTCGATCTGCCCGTCGGTGGTCCACCGCGCGAGGTCGCCCGAACGGTACATGCGGTCGCCGGGGGCGCCGTAGGGATCAGCGGTGAAACGCTCGGCGGTCAGGCCAGGACGGTCCAGATAGCCACGGGCCAGGCCGCCCCCGGCGATATACAGCTCCCCCGCCACTCCGGGCGGTACGGGGCGCAGGCCACTGTCGAGAACGTAGACGCGGCGGTTGCGGATCGGGCGGCCGATGGGCGGATTCTGCTCGACGGGGCCCGAGGCGTACCAGGCCGTCGTATAGACCGTGGCCTCGGTCGGCCCGTACAGATTGGCGACGCGGCAGCCCGGCACCGCCTCCTGCACGGATTCCACGGCCTGCCGGGTCAATGCCTCGCCGGCCAGTACCACCATGTCGGCCCGCGCCCGGACCGTTCCCTGGGAAAGCAGCTGGGAAATCGCGGACGGAACGGCGCTGATCAGCGTGCCGTCCCAGCGGCCGCCGGGACGCTCGGCCAGCGCGAGC
>NZ_JCANQV010000634.1:0-905 GCF_059553635.1 Candidatus Streptomyces philanthi | reverse complement strand
TCTCAACTAGCAGACAGGCAGTGCGTTTCCCGTCACCGGACCATAAGGTTCGGTGACGCGACCGGCGTCGGATTGGCAAGTTGGAGGAGGAGCCGTGGCAACGCCCCCCAGCGGATACCCCGAGGGCACCGGACCCCGTTCCGGGCCCCAGGGCGCGCCCCCGTCCCACCGCTTCCACTTCCCCTCCGCGCCGGGCCGCAGGCCGCAGCGGCCCGAACCGCCGCGGCAGCAGCAGTACCCGTCCCAGCCGTACGGGCCTTCGGCATACGACCGGCCGGCCGGCGCCCAGCAGGCGCGGCAGCCGTCCGCGGGCGGCGCGCCGCATCCGCTGGTACGGCCGTACGCCATGACCGGAGGCCGGACCCGGCCGCGCTACCAGCTCGCCATCGAGGCACTGGTCAGCACGACCGCCGATCCGTCCCGGCTGACGGGCCAGCTGCCGGAGCACCAGCGCATCTGCCGGCTCTGCCGCGAGATCAAGTCGGTTGCCGAGATCTCCGCGCTTCTCACCATTCCCCTCGGCGTCGCCCGAATCCTTGTCGCCGACCTGGCGGAGGCCGGACTCGTCGCCATCCACCAGCCCGGCGGGGACGAGTCCGCCGGCGGACAGCCAGATGTGACACTGCTCGAAAGGGTGCTCAGTGGACTTCGCAAGCTCTAGCGGTGCAGCCCGCTCCACCACCTCCGCGAAGATCGTGGTGGCGGGCGGCTTCGGCGTGGGCAAGACCACGTTCGTCGGGGCCGTCTCAGAGATCAACCCGCTGCGCACCGAAGCCGTGATGACCTCCGCCTCGGCGGGCATCGACGACCTCACGCACGCACCGGACAAGACGACCACGACCGTGGCCATGGACTTCGGCCGGATCACGCTGGACCAGGACCTGATCCTGTACCTCTTCGGTACC
>NZ_JCANQV010000633.1:0-1001 GCF_059553635.1 Candidatus Streptomyces philanthi | reverse complement strand
CCGGCGTCCCCACCCGTCACGCCGCTGCCGCAGGCCCAGCCCCATCCGTCCGCCGCCCCGCAGCCCTTCCCGCCCCTCCAGCCCCAGCCGTCCCCCCATCAGTTCCCGGCCGGGGCCCAGGGCCCGACCGCCCAGGGCCCCGGTGCCGTTCCCCCGGGGCAGTGGCCCCCGGGTACCCCGGCGCCGCACGCCGGCCCGCAGCCCGTGCCGGGCGGATTCCCGCAGCAGGGCGGGCCGGGGGCCGACGAGGGCGTGGTCCCCTGGAAGCCGCCGGCCTCCGACACGTTCCTCGCCGCGATGCAGGCCGCGCAGGGCCATCCCGCGGGCCTCGGCCGGCGGATCGCCGCCCGGCTGATCGACACGGTCGTCGTGGGCGCGGCCACCGCCGCGGCCGCGCTGCCGCTGTGGGGTCCCGCGGTGGACCACATCGACGCCAAGATCGAGGCGGCCAAGCAGTCCGGCCGTCAGGTGACGGTCTATCTGCTCGACGGTGCCACCGCGCCGCTGCTCGCCGTGGTGCTGGGGGTGCTGCTGATCGGCGGTGGGCTGTACGAGGTGCTGCCGACCGTCAAATGGGGGCGCACGCTCGGCAAGAGGCTGTGCGGGGTGCGGGTGCTGGACATCGAGGGCCATGACACGCCCTCCGCCGGGGCGGCGGTCAAGCGCTGGCTGGTGTACGGGGTGCTCGGTGTGCTGGCCGTCGGCATCGTCAATGTCGCGTGGTGCCTGTTCGACCGCCCCTGGCGGCAGTGCTGGCACGACAAGGCCGCGCACACCTTCGTCGCCGGGGACAACTGACCGCTACGGGGCGGCGGGTGCCCCGTACGGCGGCGCGGTTCCCCCGGACGCCCGCCGCCGGATGCGGCAGGCGTCCGGAGGGGGTCGACTCGGGCCATGAGTACCGACCACCCCGGGTCCGGCTCCGGTGAACCGCCGGAGGACGACCCGTTCCTGAGGAAGCCGCAGGAGCCGCCGGCGGGCGGCGCCTCGCCGTACGGCGG
>NZ_JCANQV010000632.1:0-1015 GCF_059553635.1 Candidatus Streptomyces philanthi | reverse complement strand
CCGTGCCTTTCCGCTGGTCACGGCCGCGGGCCGGCGGGCGGGCACGGCGCGGGAAGCGGCATTCCCCACCTTTTGGAGCAAGGGTGATCAATATCACATGATGCGTTTTCCGCTCGGTGGGCGGGCGGGGGCTGCGTCACGATCCCTGCGACGACAAGCCCCCGTCACCGCGACGGGGCGGTCCGGGCGGACGCCCAGTCCTGCCGCCGCCCGGACGTCAGGTCGACGTGACGGTACCGGCAGGAGCGGAGGACCCGAGCAGGACGGGACCTTGGCCCGACGGGCCGCGGGTCCCTTGGGGTGAAGCCGTACGCGGCCGGGCATCTTCGCCTGCCCGAACCCGACAGGTCTTCCTTCGCAGGCGGCTGACGAAGGGTTGCGCATGACCGCGCACGGACATCTCCCCCTGCTGGCACGCGCCGGCACCGTTTCCGTTCTCGCACTCGCCACGGTCGGCGGGTTCACGCTCCCCGGCGCCGCACCGGACGCCCTCGCGGCCTCGCCCCCCGAGACCGCGCTGCGGGTCGCCGCCGCCAAGAAGGGCGCGCCCTACCAGTACGGCGCCCGGGGCCCGGGCCGTTTCGACTGCTCGGGCCTGACCCAGTACGCGTTCCGGCACGCCGGGAAGAAACTGCCGCGCACCACCACGGAGCAGTACCGCCGCACCCGGCACGTCCCCGCCCGCGACCGCAGGAAGGGCGATCTGGTGTTCTTCCCCGGCAAGGGCGGCATCTCCCATGTCGGGATCTACGCGGGCCGCGACCGGATCTGGCACGCGCCGAGGACCGGCACCGTGGTGCGCCTGGAGAAGATCTGGACCAAGGCCGTCCGGTACGGACGGGTCCGCTGAGGCGGCCGGGGCCCTCCGTCCCGGGACGGGCGGCGGGCCCCGCCTCCCCTCAGCGTCCCGGCGCGGTCCGCAGGACGGTCGCGCCCGCCGCCTCGACCTGCGCGTCCGTCAGGTCCGCGCGGGCGGTGAGGCGCAGCCGCGAGACACCGTCGGGGACGGAGGGCG
>NZ_JCANQV010000631.1:0-1024 GCF_059553635.1 Candidatus Streptomyces philanthi | reverse complement strand
CCCGCGACGGCCTACGCTCTGGGTGTCCTGCACGCCGACCAGCGCCATGAGGCGGAGGCGTCCCGCTACGCCTTCGGCCGCCTCTGGCACAGCGAAGGAGCCCGACCGTGACCACCGCACACGACGAGACGCCCCGGCCCGCCACCGAACCGGAGGACCTGGTACGGGCCGCGGGCTGCGTGCTGTGGCGGAAGGGGCCGGGCGACGGGCTGGAGATCGCCGTCGTCCACCGGCCGAAGTACCGCGACTGGTCGCACCCCAAGGGAAAGCAGGAGCGCGGTGAGGGCGCGCTGGAGTGCGCCGTGCGCGAGGTCGCCGAGGAGACCGGCATGGACTGCCGTCCCGGCAGCCCCCTGCCCACCGCCCGTTACACGGTCAAGGGCCGCCCCAAGGAGGTCCGCTACTGGGCCGCCGAGGCCGTCCCCGGCACCTTCACCCCCAACCGCGAGGTCGACCGCCTCGACTGGCTCACCCCGGACGCGGCCCGCGCCCGGCTCACCCACGACCACGACAAGGAGCTGGTGGGGGCGCTGGTGAGCGCGCTGGGGTAGGCGGTCAGCCCTGGAGGTCGTTCTCCGTCGCCCCCGGGGAGCGGCGGCGGAAGCGCCCCACCACGGCGGAGCCCACGAGGACCAGACCGATGGCGATGAGCTTGCCCGCCGGGTAGGAGCCGGACGCCCCGTCGCGGGCGAGGCTCCACACCGCCACCGCGATCCCCACGGCGACGAGGGCGATCCCCGCCACCGGGCCGGCGCCCGACCACCAGGGGGCCGCGGGGTGCTCGTCGTCCGGCCGGTCGGTTCCGCGGTCGCTCACGGTGGGTCTCCTGTCGGGGTGGGGGTGGCGGCGGTCAGCGGCCGCCATGGGACAGACGTGGGGACAGGGCCCCATGGTTGACGAGGGGCCCGCGTTCCGGCCACCCGCTCCCCGGGGCGCCGCCCTCACCCCCGGGGCGCCGCCCTCACCCCCGGGGCGCCACCGCGTCCCACCGCACCGTGACCTCGCCCTGGCGGCGCCGCCGCGG
>NZ_JCANQV010000630.1:0-1048 GCF_059553635.1 Candidatus Streptomyces philanthi | reverse complement strand
AGCCCGACCTCCGGCCGCGGCCGCCCCGGCACCGGTTGACCCGGGCGCGGGGCCGGTACGCACCCGCCGCCCCTCCCGTACGGCGAAGGCCCCGGACGCCGCACCACGAGCGTCCGGGGCCTTCGGCGTACGCGGGGGCCTCAGCCCTTCCAGCTGCGGCGCACCCGGCCGTCCTCGACCTCGAAGTTGATCCGGCCGGCCAGGAACTCCATGGTGACGAACGCCCCCGGCGGCAGGGTGCGGACGGTGCTCCAGCCGCGGGCGCGGGCCCGTTCCTCGGCGGTGTGCCCGTCGAGTCCGACGTAGCGCTCGACGTCGTCCTCGGGTGCGTTCGGGAGATGCGGTACCGGTGCCATGACAGCCACGGTAGGCGCCGTCCGCGGCCCGGGGAAGGGCCTTCCGCGGGGCCGGCGGCTTTCCGGAACGTGATGGGTCACACTTCTGTCACAGCCAAGGCGATCATGTTTACGCGCCGTACGGACACCCGTGCGTTCCGGCCGTTCCCCCGCGGGCCGCCGGCAAACCGCCCCGAATTCCGCCTGTGATCATTTTTGCTCCGCAGTGCGGGGAGACCGGAAGCAACCGGAACGGGCGCGCCGAATTCCCGTACGGAAAAACGCGCCTTTCCTTTCTCCGGGACGTATTTCCGGACGCCCGCAATGCCGCGGGGCGAATGCCGCCGGAACGGTCCGGGGCGCGCCACGGCACGGCGTACGCGCCACGGCCCCGTGGCGCACGACGCGGAGCGGGCCCCGCCCCGTCAGACCCCGGTGGCAGCCGTGCCGGCCACCCGTATCGCCAGGTCGTTGTCGAGCGTGTAGTAGGGGCCGATGCGCAGTTCGCCGGCCGCGCACGGCACCGGGAGCGCCGGGTAGGTGAAGACCTGCTTCTTGACCGGTACGTCGTCCAGCAGCCGGGCGATACGGACCGGTTCCGCGTCCCGCGCCGGGCGCAGCCACAGGTCCCAGGGCTCGCAGCCGCCCGTCCAGCCGCGGACGAGATCGCCGTAGGGCACGGTGAAGGAGAAGTCCGCGCCGTCGGCCGCCAG
>NZ_JCANQV010000629.1:0-1050 GCF_059553635.1 Candidatus Streptomyces philanthi | reverse complement strand
GGTCTCCGGACGCTGAGGCCCGCTGTTTCCGCCTCTTTCCACGGTGTTCCCGGGCCCTCCGGGACCGGCGCCACGCCCCCGCCGCGCGGCCTTCGCCGCCGTGTCCGGGTGCGTCGTGCCTGCCGGACCTCGCAAACAGGCCGGTCGGTTTGTCCCCCATGGGGGTGATCCCCGGCGGGCGAGGGTGGGACATCCCACCTGAACGGCGGGCGAACGGGACCCCGGCGCAGCCCCCGGACTGGCATCCTGGGCCCGGTGGACGGGGCCCGGGACCGGGCGCGCGCCACCGCCCCCGCGCACCGTCCGCCCGGCACCCGTGGCACGGCGGCCGGGGGAAACAGCACACGCTCCGTACCGTCCCGGCTCCACCGCGTCCGAAAACCTCCGTACGCCAGGGCGCCGCACCGCACACTGCAACACGCCGCCCCACGCGGACCGACCCTCCGGTACGGTCCGCTCCCGCCCGCCCCCGACCGCAGGAGCCCCGCCCCGTGACCAGCGTTCCGGCACCGCCGCGCGGCACCACAGCGCTGCGCACGGTCCAGGTGCTCGGCCACGACGGCACCGCCACCGGCGCCCATGTCCGCTCCCTGACCGCCGGCCTTGAGGCACGCGGCGTACGGGTGACGGTCTGCGCCAACGCGGGCGCCGACGACATCCACGGCTTCACCGCGGCCGGCGCGCGCTTCGCCCACCTCGCGCCGCGCCCCGACCCCTCCGGACTGGCCGCGCTGCGCAGCGCCTGCTGGGACGCCGACCTGGTCCACGCCCACGGCCTGCGCGCCGGCCTGCGGGCCGCGCTGGCACTGCGCGGACTCCGCGGCCCCGGGGGACGCGTTCCCCTCGTCGTCACCTGGCACACCAAGGGGCACCACCGGGGCGCGCGGTCCGGGCTGGTGCACCTGGCGGAACGGCGGGTGGCCCGCGCCGCCTCCGTCGTCCTCGGCGTCTGCTCCGACCTCGTCGACCGGGCCCGCGCCCGCGGCGCGCGCGACGCCCGGCTGGCACCGATCGCCGTGTGGCGAAAGCCTGATGCAGCGACGCCGCGCG
>NZ_JCANQV010000628.1:0-1051 GCF_059553635.1 Candidatus Streptomyces philanthi | reverse complement strand
CGGTACTTCGTCACGAAGACCAAGTGCACATGCATCTGCATCGCCGAAACAACATGTCCGCCCCGCCTGTAATCGTTCCGCCCCTCCTTAAGACCAATCGTCGTAGAGTCGTGGACATGCAGCTCCGCTACAACTACCGGGCCTACCCGGACGCCGCACAGTGCCGTGCGCTGGCCAGGGCGTTCGGGTGTGCCCGCGTGGTGTGGAACGACTGCCTGCGCGACCGGAAGGAAGCGCACGCGGCGGGGCTGCCGTACGTGAAGTCGGCGGAGTTGTCCCGGCTTCGCATCACCCAGGCCAAGCGCACCGGGGAACGCGCCTGGCTCGCCGACGTGTCGGCAGTCATCCTGCAACAGTCCCTGCGGGACCTCGACACCGCCTACAAGAACTTCTTCGACTCGGTCACAGGCAAGCGGCGGGGCCGCAAGGTCGGCCCTCCCCGCTACAAGTCGAAGAAGGACACCCGGCAGTCCATCCGCCTCAACACCAACGCCTTCTCCCTCCAGGACGACGGCACGGTGTACGTGGCCAAGGTCGGCAACCTCAAGGTCACGTGGTCCCGCCGACTGCCGGCAGCCCCGACCTCTCTCACCGTCACCAAAGACAGTGCCGACCGGTACTTCCTCAGCTTCGTCGTCGACACCGAGCCGGACATCCTCCCCGGCCTGGAAACCGACGCCGGGATCGACCTCGGCCTGTCCGCCTTCGCCGTCCTGTCCGACGGCCGGAAGATCGGCAGCCCGCGCTTCCTGCGCCGGGCGGAGAAGAAGCTGGGGCGTCTTCAGCGGGAGCTGTCCCGTAAGGCCAAGGGATCGAGGAACCGGGCCAAGGCCCGCGTCAAGGTCGCACGCCAGCACGCCAGGGTGGCCGACCGGCGCCGGGACTTCCACCACAAGGTTTCCACGCAGATCATTCGCGACAACCAAGCGGTGTACGTGGAAGACCTCGCGGTGTCCGGCCTCGGCCGCACCCGGCTCGCCAAGTCCGTGCACGACGCGGGATGGTCCGCGTTCGTCGGCATGCTGGAGTACAAGGCGGCTCTGCACGGCCG
>NZ_JCANQV010000627.1:0-1051 GCF_059553635.1 Candidatus Streptomyces philanthi | reverse complement strand
TCGTCCGCCACCGGACCCGCCCCGGCCGCAGCGTCCTCGGGCCCGCCGGACGGGACTACGGCCTGCGGGTCGCGCTGTGCATCGCGGCGAGCGCCGCGGCCGCCCTCGCGCTGCGCGCCGAGCACTGGTACTGGCTCCCGGCGACCGCCACCTTCCTCGTCAAGCCCGACCTGGGCCCGCTGTTCTCCCGTACGGTCAACCGGTTCGCGGGCACCGCCGTGGGTGTCGTGGCCTTCAGCCTCGGCGGGGCGCTGGTGACCGGCTGGTGGTGGCCGGCGCTCGCGGCCGGGATCGGCGGGACGCTGCTGCCCTTCGCCACCCGGCACTTCGCCCTCCAGACCTGCGCGATCACCATCATGGTGCTGTCGTTCGTCTGGGTCAGCGGCGCGCCGCAGGCCGCGCCGGAACGCATCGCCGACACCGCCGTCGCCTGCGGCATCGTCCTCGTCGTCGGCCATCTGCCGCGGCTCGCGGACCCGCGCCGCCGCATCGGGCCGCGGGTGACGGGGGCGCTGCGCGCCACCGAACGGTTCCTGCGGCACGTCCTGGAGGCCGGGCCGGGCGAGGACCCCGCCGAGCGGCTCGCGCTGCGCCGCGCCGCCTACCGCGCGCTCGGCGAGGCCCGCGCCGCCGCCGAGAACACCTCGGCCGAACTCGTCCCCGCCCGCGGCCGCACCGCCGACTTCCTGCCCGTCGTCATCGCCGCCGAACGCATCGTGGACGCCGCGACCGCCTGCGCGGTACGCCTCGACCACGGGGCCCGCAGGCCGAGCGCCCTGGAGGCGGAGCGGCTGTGCGGGGCGCTGTCCGCGATGGCCGGCGCCCTGGAGGACCCGGAGGGCGGCGCGGCCGGGCTGCCGGCCGAGCAGATCGCGCCCGTCCCGGACTGCGCCTCGCTCACCGACGTGGCGGCGGAACTGGAACGGATACGGGGCTACGCGGGCACCTCGTAACGCCCCGGACACGCCGGAGGGACCGGGCGGGGATTCCCCTGCCCGGTCCCTCCGCGCGCGGCTCAGCGGCCGCGGCGCTCCGTGCCCAGCAGCCCGGC
>NZ_JCANQV010000626.1:0-1056 GCF_059553635.1 Candidatus Streptomyces philanthi | reverse complement strand
CACGCTCCCCGCGCACGCCCTCGTCGGCTATCTCCACGCCAGTTTCGCCAACGGCTCCGGCTACACCCGGCTCGCCGACGTCCCCGGCAGCTGGGACATCATCGACCTCGCCTTCGGCGAACCCACCTCGCCCACCTCCGGCGACATCCGCTTCTCGCTCTGTCCCAAGAGCGAGTGTCCGGGCGTCGAGTCCGAGGACGAGTTCAAGGCCGCGGTCAAGGCGAAGCAGGCCGCCGGCAAGAAGGTGCTGATCTCGATCGGCGGCCAGAACGGCCAGGTGCGGCTCACCACCACCGCGGCCCGCGACGCCTTCGTCTCGTCCGTCGGCGCGATCATCGACCGCTACGGCCTCGACGGCCTGGACATCGACTTCGAGGGCCACTCGCTCTCGCTGGACACCGGCGACACGGACTTCAAGAACCCCACGAGCGCCGTCGTCGTCAACCTGATCTCCGCGGTGAAGACCCTCAAGGCCAAGTACGGCGACCGGTTCACCCTCACCATGGCCCCCGAGACCTTCTTCGTCCAGCTCGGGTACCAGTACTACGGCAGCGGCAAGTGGGGCGGGCAGGACCCGCGGGCCGGCGCCTATCTGCCCGTCATCCACGCCCTGCGCGACGATCTGACGCTGCTGCACGTCCAGGACTACAACTCGGGCCCGATCGTCGGCCTCGACGACCAGTACCACACCATGGGCAGCGCGGACTTCCACATCGCCATGACCGACATGCTGCTGACCGGCTTCCCGGTGGCCGGGGACAAGAACAACGTCTTCCCGCCGCTCAAGCCCTCCCAGGTCGCCATCGGCCTGCCCGCCTCCCCCAACGCGGGCAACGGCCACACCGCGCCCGGGGACGTCACCGCGGCACTCGACTGCCTCACCAAGAACACCCGCTGCGGCACCTACCGGCCGCACGGCGCCTGGCCCGACCTGCGCGGCCTGATGACCTGGTCGATCAACTGGGACCGCTTCGGGAACGAGGAGTTCCGGAAGAACTTCGACACCTACTACGGCCGCACCGCCCGGAACTGACCGCCCCTTCGGAGCGGCCCGCT
>NZ_JCANQV010000625.1:0-1065 GCF_059553635.1 Candidatus Streptomyces philanthi | reverse complement strand
CGGCCAGCACCACAGCGGCACCCCCAGCCGCCGGGCGGCCCCGGCGATCCCCGGCTCGGACTCCTTGCCCGCGACCGTCGCCAGCGCCGCGAGCACCGGGTCCCCGGCGCCGTCCAGCAGCTCCAGACACTCCCGTACCACCGCGGTCACCTCCGCCTCCGCGACCCCGCGCGAGGCGCCCACACCGGCCACCGCCACGGGACGCGCGGGCGGGCGGGAAGCGGAGGACAGGGGCATCGGACGGCCTTTCTCGGCGGCGGCGGCATGCGGGGGCGGCGGCGGGTCAGTATGCAGGAGACGGCGGAGCGTGCGGCTCCGGGGAAGGGGCGCGACCGTGCCGGTGGTCATCGCGCTGGGAGCGTGCCTGATGACCCTGTGCGGCGGCTGGGCCGCCCACCGGGTCACCGACCGCCGCCATCTGGTCCTGGGCCTGGCCGGCGGGCTGATGCTGGGCGTCGTCGGCCTCGATCTGCTGCCCGAGGCGCTCCAGGCCGCGGGCCGCCCGGTGTACGGGGTCCCCGCGGCGCTGCTCTGCTTCGTCCTCGGCTTCCTCGCCGCCCACGCCCTGGAACGGCTCCTCGCCGTCCGCCGCGCACGCGGCCCCGCCGCCGGGGCGCCGCCCGGCCTGCCGCGCGCGCCGCACGTGGGGGTGGCGGCCGCCGCGGTGATGATCTTCCACAGCACCGTCGACGGCTTCGCGATCGGACTGTCCTACCAGGCGGGCCGGGACACCGCCGTCGCCGTGGCGCTCGCCGTCATCGCCCACGACTTCGCCGACGGCTTCAACACGTACACCGTCACCAGCCTCTACGGGACCGGCCGGCGCGGGGCGCTGCTGCTGCTCGGCGCGGACGCGCTGGCACCGCCGGCCGGCGCCGCCTCCACCCTGGCGTTCACCTTCCCGGCGTACGCGCTCGGCGCCTGCCTGGGTCTCTTCGGCGGGGTGCTGCTCTACCTGGCGACCACCGCCATCCTGCCGGAGGCACATCACCGGCATCCCGCGCTGTCCACCCTGGCCTGCACCCTCGCCGGGGCCGGCTTCATCTGGCTGGTGGTCGGCATCAC
>NZ_JCANQV010000624.1:0-1070 GCF_059553635.1 Candidatus Streptomyces philanthi | reverse complement strand
ATCCGGATCAGGGTCGTAAACGTCCTCCGCCCAACCACGGTTCACCGGGAAAGCACCCACCGCGTCCCGTCCCTCGGACACCAACTCCCACAGGTCCTGCGGGGACGCGACTCCGCCCGGGTAGCGGCAGCCCATGCCCACCACGACCAACGGATCGTCGTCGAGCCGGGCTTCGTCCGGTGCGGGTGCGGTCGGCGTGGTTTCCCCGGAGAGGCGGTCGGTGAGGTGGTCCGCCACGTCGTTCGGCGTCGGGCACTGGAACACCAGGCCGGTCGGCAGGGAAAGCCCGACGGCGGAGCCGAGCCGGGTACGGAATTCCACGGCGCTGAACGAGTCGAGGCCCAGGTCGGTGAAGGTGTGCTGCGGATCGATCTCCCGGGCGTGCGCATACCCCAGTACCTCGGCGAGCTGCTCGACCACCAGCTGGTGGACCGCTCTCGGCTCCGGCACCGTCACGGCGGGAGGCGTGCCGATGCCCGCCGCGTCGGGTGCGGGCTCGGCCGGGGCGCTCTCCGCCGGCGCCGTACGGGTGGTGAGCGCGGTGGGCCAGTGACGCTGGCGCTGGAAGGCGTACGGGGGAAGGTCGATGACGCGCGCCCCTGTCCCCTCGAAGTCCCGGCTCCAGTCGACGTCGGCACCACGGGCGTACAGCCGCCCCAGCGCGTCGAGGAACGTCTCGGGTTCGGGCTTGCGTGCCCGCACCAGCGGAACGGGCGCCGACGCGGACTCCCGGACACAGTCGGGGACGAGGCCGGAGAGCGTGGCACCGGGGCCTATCTCGACGAACGTCCGCACGCCCTCGCCCTCCGCCGCTCGTACGGCGTCGAGGAAACGTACGGGGCGGCGGGCGTGCTCCACCCAGTAATCGGGCGAGGCCAACGTCTCCGGACCGGCCGGCTCCCCCGTCACCGTGGAGACGATCGGGACGGTCGGTTCGCCGAACGTCAGGCCCTCCAGCACCTCACGGAACTCCGCGAGCATCGGTTCCATCAACGGCGAGTGGAAGGCGTGGCTGACGGTCAGGCGTTTCGTCTTGTGGCCCTGCCGGGCGAGGCTGTCGGTGATCACCT
>NZ_JCANQV010000623.1:0-1083 GCF_059553635.1 Candidatus Streptomyces philanthi | reverse complement strand
GAACTGCACGGCGGATGGGTCCGCGCCGGCTGGCGGCTGCGCGCCTGGGACCGCGACGACACCGCCGCGCTGCGCGGCTGGGTCGCCCTCTTCGACGCCTGGTCGCTCGCCCGCCCGGCACCGGCCGGCGCCTCCCCGGCGGGCGTCGCCGAGGTCGTCGAGGCGGTACCGCAACTGCTGTCCCTGCTGCACCTGTCGGCCGGCCCGGTCCGGGTGGCCGCCCTGCTGGACATGCTCGAACAGCGGGTCGCGGAACTGCGCACCGAGCGTTGCGAGGTGCCCTACGGACCGCCCGCCGACACCGAGGGCGAGAGCACGGCGAGCGACGCCGCGGGGGCGTCGCTGGCCGTACTGCTGGCCTGGGCACTGGACGCGCTCGCCACGGTGGGCGCGCTGGTCGCGCCGGACGGTGCCGGCCACGGCGCGTACGACGACCACGAGGCGCAGCTCACCGCGCTGGGCCACTGGGCGGTGTGGATCAAGCTGGAACGGATCTGCGTCGCCGCCCAGAGCCCGGCGGGCAACATCGAGCAGTCCGCCGAGGCGATGCTGCGCGGCTGCGCCCGGCTCACCCCCGGCCCGGCCAGGACCGAGTACCGCGCCTGGCTCGCCGCCCGCTCCGCCGGCACCGCCGTCGAGGAACTCCTCACCGTCGCCCGCGGCGAGGACGCCCTCCTGCGCGGCCTCGCCTTCGAGGCCCTGCGGGTGGTCGGCGCCCCCGCCGAGGCCGCCGTGCGGACCGCCGCCGACGACCAGGCGCTGCGCCCGTACGCGCTGCTGTGGCTGGTCGAGCACGAGGGCGGCGACCCGGAGACCGCCCAGGACGTCCTCACCCGCGAGGAGTCGACCTGGCTGTGGGTGGACACCGCGGCCGCGGTCGCCGACCACGGTGACGGGCAGCTGCTGGTGCGGCACCTCGACTCCGCCGTGCAGGGCTCGGTGCCGCGGCTGCTGGAGGAGGTCCGCGCCGTCGGGCACCCGCGCACCGTGCAGGTCCTGGTGGCGCTCGCCGCGGCGCACCCCGACCCGGCACTGGCCAAGGCCGTGCGCCGGGCCGCGTTCCAGGTGCACACCGGCGGGGCC
>NZ_JCANQV010000622.1:0-896 GCF_059553635.1 Candidatus Streptomyces philanthi | reverse complement strand
TGGGCGCGGACACCACGACGGCGGGCGGGCGGTCGGTGGACGGCGGTCCCGGGATGCCGCACCTGCTGCTCCGTCAGCGTCCGCCGCTGGAGGCGGAGCTGGGGCGCGAGGCGGTGGAGGGGTTCCTCACCGCGAACCCGGCCCGCGCGTTCGCGGCGGCCTGGCGGCCCGCGGCCCGCGACTGACCGCCGTCACTCCTCCCCGGCCGCCACCAGCGGGTCGTCGAGCACCGGCTGCCAGGCCAGTTCCGCCGCGCCGACGAGACTGTTGTGGTCCAGGGAGCACGGCAGGATCGGTACGCCGCCGCTGCGGCCCCACAGGCTGCGGTCGGCGACCACCGCGCGCAGCCGCTCGGGGCCGGTCTCGACGAGGACGCGGTGGAGGCCGCCGAGGATGATGCGGTCGGGGTTGAGGAGGTTGACGAGGGCGGCGATGCCCTGGCCGAGACGGTCGGTCAGCAGATCGGCCGCGGCCCGGACGGCGGGGTCGGCGTACTCGTGGCGGAGCAGGTCGGCGGCCTGCTGGAGGAGGGAGCCCTCGGGGCCGGGGGTGCGCCGGGCCGCGTCGAGGAAGGCGAGCGGGTCCGTCTCGACGTCCAGGCAGCCGCGGCTGCCGCAGTGGCAGCGCGCGCCTCCGGGGCGGACGGTGAGATGGCCGACCTCCAGGGCCAGTCCCGAACTGCCGCTGTGCAGACGCCCGTCGAGCACCAGCGCGCCGCCGACGCCGCGGTGGCCGGAGGCGACGCACAGGAGGTCGCGGGCGCCCCGTCCGGCACCGTGGCGGTGTTCGGCCAGGGCCATCAGGTTGACGTCGTTGCCGGTGAAGCCGATCTCCCCGGTGACGCCCGGGACACCGGCGTCGGCGAGCGCGCGCCGGAACAGGGCGCGGACCGGCGC
>NZ_JCANQV010000621.1:0-1107 GCF_059553635.1 Candidatus Streptomyces philanthi | reverse complement strand
TCCTCGACGGGCTGCGGCGCGTCGACGCGCCCGCCCTGCTCGGTGCCCTCGCCATCGGCCTGCTCACCACCGTGTGCAGCGCCTGGCGGTGGTGCCTGGTGGCCCGCGGCCTCGGCCTGCGGCTGCCGCTGGGCCGCGCCGTCGCCGACTACTACCGCGCCCTGTTCCTCAACGCCGCCCTGCCCGGCGGCGTCCTGGGCGACGTCCACCGCGCGGTACGCCACGGCCGCGGCGCCGGGGACCTGGGGCGCGGGGTACGCGCCGTGGTCCTCGAACGCGCCGCGGGCCAGGTGGTGCTGGTCGCCGTGGGGCTGGTGGTGCTGTGCGCGCAACCGTCGCTCGCCCTGGCGGAGTTCCACCGTCTCGCGGCGTCGCCGGGCGCGGTGGCGGCGGTGGCCGTGGCGGGTGTGCTCGCCGGGGCGGCCGTGGTGTGGGTACGGCGCGGTCCGGCGGGCTCCCGGTGGCGCCGCGCGGTCCGCGACGCCTGTGCCGAGGCCCGGACCTGCCTGCTCGCGCCCGGCAACCGCTCCGGTGTGGTGGTCTCGTCGGTGGTGGTGCTCGCCGGGCACCTGGGCATGTTCCTGCTCGCCGCCCGGGTCGCGGGCTCGTCCGCGCCCGTCACCGAACTCGTCCCGCTGATGGTGCTGGCGCTGCTGGCGATGGCGCTGCCGCTGAACGTCGGCGGCTGGGGGCCGCGCGAGGGCGTCGCCGCCTGGTCGTTCGGCGCGGCGGGTCTAGGCGCGTCCCAGGGGCTCGCCACCGCCGTGGTCTACGGCGCCCTCGCCCTCGCCGCGAGCCTGCCCGGCACCGTCGTCCTCGCCGCCCGCCGGTTCACCGGGCCGCGGGCCGCGCCCGCGCAGGTCGAACGCGAAGAGCGTGTCCTCGCCGAGCCGGGCGCACCGTACCGGGGGGCGTAGCGCCTCCCGCATCACCGTCGTCCCCGCGAACCGCAGTCCGGGCACCCCGTCCCCCAGCAGGACGGGCGCGACGGTGACGAACAACCGGTCCAGCGCGCCGGCCCGCAGGAACCGCGACACGGTGACACCACCGCCCTCCACGAGGACCCGGCCCAGCCCGCGCGCCGCCAGGGCGGCCAGCAGCCGGCCG
>NZ_JCANQV010000620.1:0-1126 GCF_059553635.1 Candidatus Streptomyces philanthi | reverse complement strand
GGCGAGTTCGTCGGTCTGCGCGGGGGAGAGCGGGACGTGGGGGAGCGGGTGGCCGCGGCGCAGCCCGTGGGCCCACCCGGTGAGCCGTCCGGCCTCGGCGGCCGGGTCCGCGATGCCGTCCGGGCCGCCCAGGACCGCCTCGGCGCGGATCAGCAGCCGCTCCAGGCCGGCCCGCGAGGCGGCCTTGGCCTGTGTGCGGGCGGGGACGAGGAAGAGGGTGTGCCAGGCGGCGTTCACGGCCGCTGCGACCGCGTGCCGCGCGGCCGGTGTGCCCTCCGGTGGCGTGCGGAGCAGCGCGGCGGCGGCCTCCAGCGCGCGGGCGGTGGCGATCCGCTCCGGTCCGTGCGGCCGTACCAGCGCGGGCGCCATGCCCACCAGCCAGGCGACCGCCCCGGCGGCCAGCGCCAGCGCCGTGTGGAAGGGGACCTGTCCCAGGTGCTGGGGGACGAAGAAGGCCGAGGCGGCGATGAAGGTGAAGATCAGATTGCCGGGCGGGCCGATCCGTGTCGCGTCGCAGACCATCTTGTGGACCGCCGCGACCAGCGAGGCCATCGTGACGAGCAGGGGGACGGAGGTGGTGAGCGACGCCGCGGTGAGCGCGACGGCGAGGCTCGCGACCATGCCGAGCACCACCCATGCCAGGGCGCGGGCGCGGGCGGCGTACGGCAGGCCGTGGGTGTACAGGGCGCACATCGCCCCGGCCGAGGTGTAGAGGACCAGGTCGAGCCGGTCCAGTGCGTACAGAGTGAGGTCGGGGACGGCGAGGGCGATGACCGCGCTGAGGGCGGGCTTGTGCCAGATGTCGACGGGGCGGCGCAGCCGCACGGCGCCGCGCAGGTGCAGCGGCCGGGCGCGCACCCCGCGTCCCGGCGCGGTGGTTCGGCGCTTCCCGGCAGGCTCAGCGTGTTTCCCCATGCCGAAAACATTAGCAGGTGTTTTACTAGTGAAATATCTCCATGATCCGCGCCCGGCACTGTGCCGGAGTGCCCCACGCCGTCCGCAGCGCCCGCGCCCCGCGGATCCACAGCGACAGCTCCAGCTCCTGCGTGTAACCGATCGCGCCGTGCAACTGGAGCGCCGCCCGCGCCGCCCCGTACACCGCCTCCCCGGCCGCGGCCTTCGCCGC
>NZ_JCANQV010000619.1:0-1130 GCF_059553635.1 Candidatus Streptomyces philanthi | reverse complement strand
TCTAGGAGCACGACACATGAACGTCCAGCCGACACCGGACCACGGGGAGCGGGGGGCCGCGCGATGAGGGTGCTGCTCATCGGCGCCAACGGCTACCTCGGCCGCTATGTCGCCGACCGCCTGCTCGCCGACCCCGCCGTCCAGCTCACCGTCCTCGGCAGGGGCGACGACGCCGACGTCCGCTTCGACCTCGCCACCGGCAGCCCCGGGGCGCTCACCCGCTTCCTCGACGCCGTCCACCCCGGCGTCGTCATCAACTGCGCGGGCGCCACCCGCGGCGGAGCCCGCGACCTGACCCGGCACAACACCGTCGCGGTCGCCACCGTCTGCGAGTCGCTGCGCCGCAGCGGCTGCGGCGCCCGGCTCGTCCACCTCGGCTGCGCCTCCGAGTACGGGCCCTCGCAGCCCGGCTCCTCCACCGCCGAGGACGCCCTGCCCCGGCCCGGCGGCCCCTACGGCGTCAGCAAGCTCGCCGCCACCGAACTGGTCCTCGGCTCCGGCCTGGACGCCGTGGTGCTGCGGATCTTCTCCCCGGTCGGCCCCGGCACCCCGGCGGGCTCCCCGCTCGGCCGCCTCGCCGAGGCGATGCGCCGCGCGATGCAGGCCGGGGACAGCGAGCTGAAGCTCGGCGGGCTCGGGGTGCAGCGCGACTTCGTCGACGTACGGGACGTGGCGCGGGCCGTGCACGCCGCCTCGCTCTCCGCCGCCCAGGGCGTCGTCAACATCGGTACCGGCCGTGCCGTCCGACTGCGGGAGGCCGCCTCGGTGCTCGCCCGCGTCGCCGGGTTCGGGGGCGCGCTGCACGAACTCGACGTGCCACCCGCCCGCCTCGTCATCCCCGGCCCGTCCGCCGAGCACGGCACCGCCCCGCCCACCTACCCCTACCCGGACGGCTGCGGCGCCTGGCAGCAGGCGGACGTGCGCACCGCCCGCGACCGGCTCGGATGGCGGCCGAGGATCGCGCTGGAGGAGTCGCTGGCCGACATCTGGATGGAGGCCGCATGCCGCATCTGAGCCCCGGCGGCCCCTCCCGGTCGGTGACCGGCACGGGGCCTCCGGGCGCGGCCGCGGCGGCCCGCCCGCCCCGGGTGTCCACAGACCGGGACGGTCGTCCCGCAGATCGGACAGCG
>NZ_JCANQV010000618.1:0-1141 GCF_059553635.1 Candidatus Streptomyces philanthi | reverse complement strand
AGGACCGGCATGGCGGTCAGCGCCCAGATCGCCGGGCGGCCGGGCACCGAGGTGGGCAGCGCGCCGAGCAGCGGGAACGGCGGCGGCACCGGGGAGCCCGCGATGCCCAGCGGCCCGATCACGCTGCCGGTGCCGACCGCGAAGCCGGGGCCGAGCCCGTACGCGGTGCCCCACACGGCGGCGTTCGGCAGCAGGACCAGGCACAGCAGCAGCACCGTGCTCCGGCCGGACCAGTCCGGCGCGAGGGCGAAGAAGTCGCGGCGCACCGCGCCCGCGTGCAGGACGAGGCCGAGCAGGGCGAGCAGCAGGCCGCAGCCGAGCAGTCCGGCGGTGGCGGCGGCGGCCGCGCGGCAGACGGCCGTGCGCCGGGGTTCCGTGTACAGGGTCCCGGCGCCGTCGGACCACCGCCGGGCGGGCCCCGCCTCCTTGGCGCCGAGGACGTATCCGGCGGTGCAGGCGAGGGTGGCGGCCGCGAGACCCGGCACGCCGGCCAAGGTGGCGAGCGGCGCGGCGCGCAGCGGTCCGGTGGAGGCGTAGAGCGTGGCCGCGGCGGCGGGCAGCAGATAGCCGGTGAGCAGCGCGCCCAGGACGGCGACGGGGACGGGCGGGCTCTCCTCCGTACCGCCTTCCGCGCCGGCCGGGCCCGCCAGGGCGTGGCGGGTGGCGCGGTGCAGCAGCCAGACGGGGAGGACGGTGAGCAGGAGCGGGGTCACGGCGACGGGGGCGGGGGTGCCGGAGAGGGTGCCGGGGCGGACGAGGGCGCCGCCGTGGGCGAGCAGCCACAGGTCGGCGGCGAGGCGCAGGGCCCCGGACAGGTGGCTGCCGGGATAGGGGGAGGCGACCCAGATCAGGAGGACGGTCACGGTCAGCGCGCCGAGACCGAGCGCGGCGGCGGTCGCGCCGCCGAGGAAGGCGGCGCCGAGCGCGGAGGAGCGCCGGGCGGCGGTACGGGGGGACAGGGACAGGCCATGGGTGATCGGCTGGCTCACAGCGTCATGCTGCCAATAATTAATGATTCATCCCTGTAGTGACCAAATGATCGACGTGTCGCACTGCATACCCATATGCGGCTTTTCACACTGTTCTGCATGACGCAGCGCAAGAAGCAGCAGGCCGGCCGGCGGGCGGACGGGCAGCGGGT
>NZ_JCANQV010000617.1:0-1157 GCF_059553635.1 Candidatus Streptomyces philanthi | reverse complement strand
CCCGCTCTCATGCCCGCCGCGCCGGTCCCGTCCCCCGGGCCGCGTCCAGGGCGTACACGCAGCGGTCCTTGCTGCACGCGTACACCACGCCGCCGACCACCACCGGCGAGCCGGTGATCTCGCCGCCGGTCGCCAGTTTCCAGCGCAGCTGGCCGCCCACGGCGTCCAGGGTGTAGAGGCAGTGGTCGGCGGAGCCGAAGTGGACCCGGCCGTCGGCGACGACGGGCGCGCCGATCACCTCGCCGCCCGCCTGGAAGCGCCAGCGCGGGGTGCCGGTCACCGCGTCGAGGGTGTAGAGCGCCTGGCCGCTGCCGAGGTGGACGGCGCCCCGGGCGACCAGGACCGGCTCGGTGGACTGCCGGGCCTCGGTGGCGATGCGCCAGCGGTCGCGGCCGTCGGCGGCGTCCAGGGCGTAGACCGTGCCGAGGTAGTCGGCGAGGTAGACGCCGCCCCCGGTGACGGCCGGGCCGGGCGCGAAGGCGGGCGGGGAGAGGAAGACCGCGGGCGCCTCGAAGTGCCAGCGGAGGTCGCCCCGGGCGATGTCCAGGGCCAGCACCCGCGCCCCGGCGACCACGTACACCGCGCCGTCCGGCGCCGGCAGCAACCGGACGGGGACGCCGCCGCAGGCCGCCGCGTCACCGACCGGGTACGACCAGCGCTCGGCGCCCGTACGGGCCTCCAGGGCGCGCAACCGGGAGTCGGCGCGGACGAACACCGTGCCGTCGTGGACGACGGGCCCGGTCTCGGCCGTCTCGAAGTCCGTCCGGCAGCCGGAGATCTCCCACAGCAGCTCGCCGTTGGCGGCCTCCCACGCCTGGACGCCACCGCCGCGCGTGGCGGTGACGACGGTGCCGCGGTCGGCGGCCAGGGCGTAGACCCAGCCGTCGGGGGCCAGGCGCCAGCGTTCGCTGCCGTCGTCGGCGTTCAGCGCGTACAGGCCCGATCCGTCGGAGGCGTGAATGCGGCCGCCGCTCACCGCCATCGTCCAGGCGACGTCGCGGGTCTTGAACCTGCGCCGTCCGCTGGTCACGTCGAGGGCGTGGACCTCGAACGAGGTGACGTAGAGGAGCTGGCCCTCGACGACGGGCGTGCCCCACACGTCGTTCGACATCCGGAACCGCCACGGGCGCCAGCGGCCCGGGTCGGAGGCCGGGTCG
>NZ_JCANQV010000616.1:0-1171 GCF_059553635.1 Candidatus Streptomyces philanthi | reverse complement strand
CCGCGACGCCGTTCTGCACATCCATCACGGCGTGGGCGACCAGGCCGCCCATCGGGTCGTGCCGGATCAGGTCCCGGAGACGGGAGCGCGAGGAGCGCCCCTCGTTGCCCGGGTAGAGGTGCTTGCCGAGACCGACCGCGTGGGCCAGCGCGGCGAGCGCCGCGGTCCGCGGGTCCGGCGGTACGCCGGTACGGATCGCACTGTCCAGCCGGGCCCTGATCTCCCGGCTGATCGCCGTGTCCGTCGCCTGGTAGCGCGTCGTCGGCAGCACCCCGCACATCTGACCCGCCACGGCATGCACCATGCCGCACCGCTCCAGATGCGTGAGGTACGTCTGGCGCAGCCCCAGCCGGGGTCCGCCGATCCAGTGGACCGCGCGCACCGGACTGCCGCGTCGGCGCAGCAGTTCGAGCGCGGTGTCCAGAGTCGGATCTCCTGTCGGCCGTGGCATCACCACGGCGATACGATCCCCGTCTGGGGCTATTCGTCCTGCCAGAGCCAGCTCCACTAGCTGGGCCCCGGCCAGGCCGAGGTCGAGCGACTGCGGCTGCGCTGTGGTGCCCGTGGCCGGGTCCAAAGCGAGCAGCAGAAGCTCCTCCGGAATTGTTCTGCGGCTCCTGCCCATCCATGCCTCCCCGCGTGGATGTCTGACAGGGTGACCCCTCTCACATTCATCTGTCGAGAGTGCGTGAGGGGTTCGATAGGGAACCTGTAGGTATGTCGTTCTCGTCTAGCAGGTCGGCGGCATCTTCCGTGGGGGCGTGGCGAGCACCGGTTCGCGTGGCGGTACGACCGCGCTCCGCGGACACAGGACACTTGTGAACACTGGGCTAGGCAGCAGTGCGACGTACGAAGGAGACACCGGTGGCGGGCGAGTCCCCCGACAAGTCGGACCAGAAGCAGTCGTCGGGGGAGACGGCGGGGAGCGAGCGTGATCCGCGCCTGTCCGTCTTCCGGGAGAAGCCGGACGGACCGGCGAAGGAGCGGACGGACGGGACGCCGGAGGCGGCGCGGACCGAGCCCGCGTCCGAGCGCGCCGGGAAGCCGGGCGGTACGACCGGCGGGGAGAAGGCCGCGAAGTCGTCCACCGCGACCGAGGACGCCTCTGAGCGCGCCGTGAAGGCGCCCAAGGAGGCGAAGGCGACTCCGGAGGCACCGAAGGCCACCGAGG
>NZ_JCANQV010000615.1:0-1192 GCF_059553635.1 Candidatus Streptomyces philanthi | reverse complement strand
TGTCCTGCGCGGTGCCCTGGACGCCGGAGCCGCCGGACGCGGCGGGCTCCGGCGACGTGGCGGCGCCCGTAGCGGGTCCGGCGTCCGACGGCTCCCGCGTCGTGCTGTCCTGACCGCCCGTGGACGTTCCCGTCGCCTCCCCGCCACCGGACGCCGCATCCGTGGACGAACCCGACGGCGAGGAGGCCGCCGACGAAGAGCCGGACCCATCCGAAGCCGAGGAGGCCGACGAGGAAGCCGGCGAGGACGAGGACGAAGCCGCCGCCCCCTCCGCCGCGTCCCCTTGCTTACGGGCATCCTCGTCGGCCTTCGACAGCTTGTCCGGTGCGGTCGTGCCGCCACTCGTCGTGGAGGTGTCGTCCGTCCGCTCGGTGGCGGTGCGGGCCGCGTCGTCGCGGCGCTTCGCCTCGGCGTCCTCGGCGCGTTCCCCGGCCTGCTCCCGGGCCGCTTCGGGGTCGTCGGGATCGTCGAGGTCCGTGCCCTGGTCGCCGGGCACGTCGCCGACCTTGTCCGCCGCCTTCTCGTCCGGATCGGGGCCGATCTCCTCCTCGGTGGACCTGCCGGACGGCAGGTCGTCCGGTTCGCCGTCGTCCTCCCGCTCGTCGTCGGGGGAGGCCGTGTCGTCGTCCGCCGAGGTCTCGTCCTCCGTGCCCCGGGCGCCTCCGGCGAACCGGCCCTCGGTGGCGGGGGAGTCGATGACGCCGGGGGCGCCCTCACGGTCGGCGGGGGCCTTGCGGTCCTGCTCCCGTGCGGCGGAACGGGCCGCGGCGAGGGCGTCGGCCGGGACCCGGGTGCCGTCGTCGGCGTCCGTCCCGGTGTCCTCCCCGTCCTCGTCCTCTTCCTCGGTGTCCTCGTCCTCGGTGTCCTCGTCCTCCCGGTCGTCCTCGTCCTCTTCCTCGTCCTCCCGCGTGTCCTTCTCGTCCGTGTCGCTGTCCGCCGCCTCGTCCTCCAGGCCCAGCGGTTCGTCGTCGGCGTCCTCGTCGTTCTCGGGGTCGCCGGTGCCGGGTGTGGTGTCCTCGTCCCGGCCACGGCGGTCCTTCTCGCCGGGCTCCGCCGCGCTGTTGTCCGGGGCCTGCGGGGCGGTGGCGTGGTCCCCGGCGGCGCTCCCGGAGTCCCCGCCGCCCGCCGTCGCGTTCCCGGCGGACTGCGGCGCGGCCGGAGCGGCGGACGGCGGTGTCCGCTCCGGTGACGG
>NZ_JCANQV010000614.1:0-1205 GCF_059553635.1 Candidatus Streptomyces philanthi | reverse complement strand
GCGCAGCTGCTGCCGGGCGTCTTCGGCGGGCAGCCCGCGCCGCACGTCGGGATCGGGGTGCTCGGGCTGGTGCTGGTCGCCGCCTTCCCGTTCGTGCGCGCGGTGCCGTTGCGGGTGCGGGTGGCGTGGTGCGCGCTCGCGGCGCTGGTGGCGTACTCGTTCGTGTGGCGGCCGACGCTGCTGCTGTGGCACGGGTTCACGATGCCGCACGGCAGTCCGTACCGTGCCGCGTTCGTGCTCGCCGCGATCCTGGCGATGATCGCCTGGCTGACGCTGGCGCACCGACCCCGGCCCGTGGCGCTCCTCGCCGGCGCGGCGCTGACCGCGCTGCTCGCCGCCGCCTGCCGTGACCGGCCGCTGGGCCCGGCGACCTGGCCGCTGCTGGCGGCGGGCGGCGCAGCCAGCGTCCTGGGGCTGCTCGCCCTGCACGCGTTCCGTGCCCGGCGAGGCGCCCGTGCCGCCGCTGTCACCGCGCTGACCTGCACCGTTCTCCTCGGCTCCGGCGGTGCCGCACTCTCCGTCCAGACCGCGCGGGACCGTATGGCGTGGTACCGGCCCAAGACGACGCTCAGCGCGGACGCCGTGGCGGCCCGGGAGGGCCTCCTCGTCCGCGCGGACTGGCCCGCCTCCCGTACCGACCCGGGCCCGCACGCCTTCGCCGACAACGACCCGCTGCTGATCGGCGGCGAGGGCGGCGCCTACTACAGCAGCTATCTGCCGTCGGCCACGGCCCGCACCCTGCGGTCCCTGGGCGCCGGCTGGTACATGAACGGCCGTCACACCCTCAGTGTCGAGGACCCGGTGGGCCGCGCCGTCCTGGGCGTGAGCAGCTATCTGGCGTACGGGCCGGACGGCCGGCCCGTGGTCCGGCGCACGCTCGGGGCGCCCCTGCTGACCGTGCGCCGCACCCTCCCCCCGCGCGGCCCGGACACCGTCTTCGCCCGGCAGGAGCGGCTGCTGGGCGCCCGTGTCTACGAGGTCCCGGACACGACGGCGCGGACGGGGCCCGGACAGGCCGTCCTCACCGCCCGCTGCACCCCCGGCACCCTCGCCGTCTGGTACGCGCCGTGGTCCTCCGGCCGCGTCGAGGCCCTGGGCCGCACGCTCTCCACCGCGGGCGCCCCCCGCGCCACCGCCGCCCCGGCCGTCGCGCTGGGCACCGTGCCCTCCGGCGGCGCCGTGACCGTACGCCTCACCGGCCGTCC
>NZ_JCANQV010000613.1:0-1230 GCF_059553635.1 Candidatus Streptomyces philanthi | reverse complement strand
CGGCGAGTAGCACCGTCTCCGGGGGCGGGAGCGGGCCCGGGCGCCTACGGTGGGCAGGGAGCGGGCGACCGCTTCCTGCCCGCGGAAGGGACGGTGGACGATGACCGAGAGCGAGCTGCGCGGGGTGGACCCCGGAAGCCGCGGGCGCACCACCATCGCCGACGCCGTCGTCGAGAAGATCGCCGGGCTCGCGGCCCGCGAGGTCGCCGGCGTGTACGCCATGGGCACCGGCTTCGCCCGCACCCTGGGCGCCGTACGCGAGCGGGTGCCCGGCGGCGGGCGCTCCGCGACCGCGACCCGCGGGGTGAAGGCCGAGGTGGGGGAGGTGCAGACCGCCCTCGACCTGGACATCGTGGTGGAGTACGGCGTCTCCATCGCCGACGTGGCCCGCGCCGTCCGGGAGAACGTGATCGCCTCCGTGGAGCGGATGACCGGACTGGAGGTCGTCGAGGTCAACATCGCCGTCGGCGACGTGAAGCTGCCCGACGAGGAGGACGAGGAAGCCGAGGCGGAGCCGCGGCTCCAGTGAGCCCGGCCGGAGCGGGAGCGAAGGAGCGCACGATGAGCATGGCCGTGGCCGGCCTCCTGGCCGGCATGGCGCTGGGCTTCGCCGGATACTTCGGCGGCTTCGGTGCCTTTGTCCTGGTGGCGGCGCTCGGCGCCGTCGGGTTCGTGGCCGGCCGGTTCCTCGACGGGGACCTGGAACCCGGCGCGTTCTTCCGCCCGCGCGACCGCGACGACCGGCGGCGGTGAGCCCCGGTGGCGGCGTCCCCGGCCCGAGGGGTACCGGCGGGCGAACGGGGCACCACCCACGTCGCCGACCGGGTGGTGGCCAAGATCGCCTCACGGGCCGCCCGTGAGGCCCTGCGCACGGCGGCGCCCACCGCGCCCGTCACCGCCCATGCGACGGTGACCGTCCGCAGGCAGGAGGACCGGGAGCCGTTCGGCGAGGCCCGCGTCCGGGTCGTCGTCGAGCTGGGCTACCCGTCCGCGATCGGCGCGCAGTGCGGCGCGGTGCGCCGCGCGGTCGCCGCCCGGGTGCGGGAGCTGGCCCGGATGGAGGTGTCCGAGGTGGCGGTGGAGGTCGACCGGCTGCACTCCCCGGCGTCGGATGCCGCGTACCGGGAGCGGGTCCGGTGAGCGGCACGGAACCCCCGGACACCCGGCGGCGCCCCGCCCCGGAGCGGGAGGACGCGCCGGACGCGGCGGAGCACGGCAGGGCGCGGCGGT
>NZ_JCANQV010000612.1:0-1244 GCF_059553635.1 Candidatus Streptomyces philanthi | reverse complement strand
CACGGCGACCTGCTCACCGCGCTCGGCGCCAACGCGCCCGCCGTGGCGGGATACGCCGCCTGCGCGGTGCTCTGGCTGGTGTGGACGGTACGGGCGGCACGCGGGCTGCCCACGGCGGGCCCCCGGCCGAGGGCGGCCCACTGGTGGGCGCTCGCCGGGCTGCTGCTGGTGTTCACGGTGGTCCGCAA
Organism: Candidatus Streptomyces philanthi; assembly: GCF_059553635.1. Lineage (NCBI taxonomy): Bacteria > Bacillati > Actinomycetota > Actinomycetes > Kitasatosporales > Streptomycetaceae > Streptomyces > Candidatus Streptomyces philanthi. Next base: position 1,056 of record NZ_JCANQV010000612.1, on the reverse strand, counting down.
CCTCCCCCTCGGCAGGGCCCTGGCGCCATGACCGCGGGCCGCCCGTACCGTGCCGATGTCCAGGTTGTGGGACCGGCGTCAACCGGATGCGGGACCTGTGCGCCACGGCGGATACCATCGGAGTGCCTGATGGGACGGCACATCGCCCCGTCGGCGACCGTCTCCCGTCACCGTTCCAGAAGGAGGCCGCTCCCGTGAGTGTGCTCGACGAGATCATCGAGGGAGTCCGGGCCGACCTCGCGGAACGACAGGCACGTGTCGGCCTCGACGAGCTGAAGGAACGCGCCCGCAAGGCCCGCCCCGCCCGGGACGGCGTCGCGGCCCTCAAGGGGGACGGCGTCCGGGTCATCTGCGAGGTGAAGCGCTCCAGCCCCTCCAAGGGCGCCCTCGCCGCCATCGCCGACCCGGCCGGCCTGGCCGCCGACTACGAGGCGGGCGGCGCGGCCGTCATCTCCGTCCTCACCGAACAGCGCAGGTTCGGCGGTTCGCTCGCCGATCTGGAGGCGGTCCGCGCCCGGGTCGACATCCCCGTCCTGCGCAAGGACTTCATCGTCAGTTCCTACCAGCTGTGGGAGGCCCGGGCGCACGGCGCCGACCTCGCGCTGCTGATCGTCGCCGCACTGGAGCAGGAGGCGCTGGTCTCCCTCATCGAGCGGGCCGAGTCGATCGGGCTGACCCCGCTGGTCGAGGCGCACGACGAGGAGGAGGCCGCCCGCGCGGTGGACGCCGGCGCCAAGATCATCGGCGTCAACGCCCGCGACCTCAAGACGCTCCAGGTCGACCGCGGCACCTTCGCCCGGGTCGCCCCCGAGATCCCCGACCACATCGTCAAGGTCGCCGAGTCCGGTGTCCGCGGCCCGCACGACCTGATCGCGTACGCCAACGACGGCGCGGACGCGGTGCTGGTCGGCGAGTCCCTGGTCACCGGCAAGGACCCCAGGACCGCGGTCGCCGACCTCGTCGCGGCCGGCTCCCACCCGGCCATCCGCCACGGCGGCGCCTGAACCGGGACGCACACCGTGACCACCGCTTCCGGCCGCCGCAGGCCCCGGTCCC
>NZ_JCANQV010000611.1:0-1254 GCF_059553635.1 Candidatus Streptomyces philanthi | reverse complement strand
CGAGACGGCCGCGGCCACCGCGCCCTCGGCCCAGCCGGCCGCGTACAGCCCGTGCAGCGCCGCCACCTGGGCCAGCAGCGCGAACAGCAGGGTGACGACGCCGAACGGGCCGATGTCGGACCGCTTCATGATGTCCAGCGCCGCGGCGGCCGGCTTGCCGCTGCCCAGGCCGTCGGCGGTGTCGGCGAGACCGTCCAGGTGCAGCCCCCGGGTGAGCACCGCGGGGACCACGGCGGCGCCCACGGCGGCGAGCAGCGGGCCGCCGCCCAGCACCAGCACGACCGCGCCCACCGCCGCCGAGGCCAGACCGGTCACGAGCCCGGCGGCCGGGGCGCAGAGCATCCCGCCGCGGGCCGTCTCCCGGTCCCAGCGGGTGACGCGGACCGGCAGCACGGTCAGTGTCCCGAAGGCGAAGCGCAGCGCGTCGGCGGGGGAGGGCGGTCCGGGGGGCGGGGCGGGGGTGTCGGTCACCGCGGAAGATTACCGGGCAAAGCGCCGGACGGGCACGGCGCGGGTCAGCGCGCGGGCGTCCGGCCGGTTCCCGGCCGCGTCCCGCGCCGCCGGCGCGCGATCTCCACCGCGCCGCACAGCACCAGGACGGCGGCGACCGCCGCGAGATGCTCCTTGCCCGCCAGGTTGTTCTTGATGAACAGCACCTCGAACACCATCGCCGCCACCACGAGTCCGCAGGTCAGCCAGGCCCGGTAGCGCCAGGTCACGACGAGGGCCAGGCCCACCACGGCCGCCGAGGGGCCGGTGTCGACCACGTACGCGTCCTGCGGCGGCAGCCCCAGCGGACCGTCCGGGCCCAGCCAGATGCCCAGGCGGGCGTAGAGCGTCCCGGCGAGCGTCGCCGCGTACGCGACGGTGAGCGTCCTGGCCCGGCCCAGGGTGATCTCGGCGATCCCGAAGACCACCAGGATCTGCGCCAGCGCGCCCCACACGGGCAGGTCGAGCGCCGGGACGAACAGCGAGAGCGGGGTGCGCAGCAGGGCGGCCCACAGCGGATCGTGGGCCCGTACGGCCCCGATCTGCTGCACCAGCGGGTGCCCCCAGGGCTGGTGCTGCACCAGGTGCAGCAGCAGCGTCAGACCGACCGCGGTCAGCGTCATCGCGACGGCCCGCGGCTTCCGGGCGGCCAGTCCGGAGCGCACCGCCCGCAGCAGGGGCCCCCATTCGGCACGGACGGCGCGGCGCGGGAGCGACTCGCTCATCGGGCGTTCTCCAGGTACTCGCGGGCGGGCCCGGCACGGG
>NZ_JCANQV010000610.1:0-1280 GCF_059553635.1 Candidatus Streptomyces philanthi | reverse complement strand
GAAGCGCTCCACCGCCTCGCCCGCGGCGCGGGTCACGGTGTCGGACGGCGAGATGCCGTAGGCGCCGACCACGGTGGGGCTGAGGGCCGCCGCCTGCTCCCGCGGGGCGCCGGTGCGGTCGCGGTGGAGTTCCGCGAGGCCCTGCCACAGCGGCTCGTCCGGGGGCCGTGGCGGGCGGACGGCGCTGGAGCTGACCAGGCCGTTCCGGGGGTCGAGCGTGGCGGAGAAATCGATCATCGGGGGGCTCCCTGGAGGGCCTCGGCGTAGAGGCCGGTGAGTTCGTGCGTGCGGAGGCCGCCCAGCATGGGCAGCCCCGAGCCCCAGGCGCGGGCCGCCCGCGCGGCCAGGTGCCCGGGGTCGGGTGCCGTGGGCAGGGCGGCGGTGACGCCCCAGGAGCGGGCCAGGGCGAGGATGCCGCCGACCGGGTCGTCGGGCAGCTCGCGGTGGGCCCCGCGGATCACGGCCCACGCGTCCAGGAGGCGGTCCGCCGCGCCGAACCGTGTGTCGCCGCTCAGCACGCGGGACCAGACGGCCGGCAGGACGGCGACCGTCGCGCGCATCTTGCGGACGCCCGTCACGGACGAGAGTTCGTTCGCCAGGTACCAGACCTTCCCGGCGAAGGTGTCCCGGCCGACCATGGCGAAGCCGAGGATCGTGCGCGCGCCGAGCACCGCGATGTCCTGAGCCGGACGGCCCGTCACGGTCGCGCGCACCAGGTCCCGCAGCAGGTCCCGGGCCTCGCCGTCCGCGGCCGGCGGGCAGCGGTCCCCGGGCGGTGACAGATAGCCGTTGCAGACCCGCAGGACGGCCTCCAGGGCGCCCTCGCGCACGGCGGACCGGGGCAGGGTGCGTGTCGCCGCCGGGTCGAGTGCCGCGACATCGGCGGCGAGCAGCGGATGCATGACGAGCTTGCGGTGTCCGCCGACGACGACGGTGGCGGCGGCGCTGACCTCGGCCGCGGTGCCCACGGTCGTCGGCACGGCGATCAGCCGGGGATACGGTGCCGACGAGGCGTCCGGGCCGTGGACCAGGCCGGGACGCCCGCCCCCGAGGCCGATCCTGGCCGGGGTGCCGGGAGCGGCGGCGATCAGGCGGGCGAGGGCCACCGCGTCCATGACGGAGCCGCCCCCGGCGGCCACCACGCGGTCGGCGTCCCGCAGCCGCTCGGCCAGCTCGACGCTCGTGGCCAGGTCGCAGGCCCCCGGGTCCAGCCGGACCACGTGCGTGTCGCGGGCCCCGGCGGCCGGTGCGACCAGGTCCACCAGCCCGGGTTGCCGGGC
>NZ_JCANQV010000609.1:0-1290 GCF_059553635.1 Candidatus Streptomyces philanthi | reverse complement strand
CCGCACCGGAGCGTCCCGTACCCTGCCGCCGCCCGCCTCGATGTCCCGCTCACGACGCCTCCTGTCCGCACGACGCCCGCCGCCGCCCGCGCCCCGGGCCGTCCCCCCGCCGTTCGGCGAGGAGTTCGTGCTGTCCGGTGAGCACGGAGGCGAGGATCCGGCGGGCGGAGCGCAGCAGTCCCGCCACATCGCCGCCGGCCAGCCGGTAGACGACCGTGGAGCCCGTACGGGTGGCGGTGACGATACCCGCGCGGCGCAGGACGGCCAGTTGCTGGGAGAGGGCGGGCGGTTCCACCTCGATGGCGGCCCGCAGCGTCCGCACGGCCAGCGGGCCGTCCTGCAGCATCTCCAGCACCCGGATGCGCACCGGGTGGCCCAGCGTCCGGAAGAAGTCGGCCTTCGCCCGGTACAGCGGCACGTCCCCGCCCGTCATCCCGCGGCCCCGTTCCGCGTCCCGCGGCGGACACCGGCGTGCGCCGTCCGCGTCCCGTCCCGCTTCGTCCCGGCCCATCTGCCCACGCACGACCTCCGCACCACGGCCGCCCGGCCGTCGCGCCACCTGTTGAATTGCAGAGTTCTGCAACTCTAGACGACAGGTACCGGCCATGGGCCGGAGGGTCCGCCTCCACCCGCTTCGCGCCGGTCCGCACCGGAACGGGGCGCCGGCCCGTCCCGGCGCCTGCCCCGGATACGGCCCGCCATGCGCCCGGGACGGCCTTCCGCGGCGCGGCGGGGAAGGGACCTGACACGGGGCGAGACGGGGCCGGGGCCGGCGGCGTTCGTCGTACGGCGGGCCCGTCACCGCCGGGCGGAGCCCCGGCCGTTTGCGGGCCGTGGCCCCTTGCGGGAGCGGGCCCGCCGCCTCTCCCGCCCGGTCCTCGCCGCGCCCGGTGCACGTCCGGGGGGCACGGGGCCGATGCGGTGCGGGACGGGCGGCCGACGGCCCGGTGGAGCGGCGGGCCCGGCCGGATCGTGTCCCGTACCGGGCGTGATGCGGCCGTACGACTCGGCCGGATCTCATCCCCCGGGACGGCCTCCCCGCGCGGGAACGTCTCTTCCGGCCGTCACCGGCGCAGGTACATATGGCTGGTCCACCGCCCGCCCCCGCAACCCGGGGGCCGCTCCCCGGGGTGAGACCGGGTATGGACACCCAGCAGAACCCCGGTGAACCGTTCCGGCACCGCCTCCCCCAGCAGGGTCCACCGCCGTCACCGGACCACCCGCGCCGGACCGGCGGCGGGGACACCCCGATCTTCGACCAGTTGCTCCGGGAGTGGCGGGCGGGCGCCG
>NZ_JCANQV010000608.1:0-1295 GCF_059553635.1 Candidatus Streptomyces philanthi | reverse complement strand
CCGATCTCGCCGGACCGGGCCCCGGGGGACGGCACCCCCGCTGAGCTGCCACGACGCCCCGTCACCTGACGCGCCACCGGGACGGCGGGCGGCCGCGCGCCCCGCCGTCGCTCCCGCCGGGCCGGGTCCTCGTCCGCCGCGCGCACACCATCCGCCCCTCGTGTGCCGCGCTCCCGGGAGCCCACAACGATCACGGAAACCTTGGTATGTGTAGGGGCAAGGAGGCTGCCGCCTCAGAGGGACACCGAACGCGTATGGAGCGGACATGACGCGTTGGAAGGAACTGCCCTCCCCGCTCGACCGGCGGGTACGGCAACTCGTCGTCCGGATGCGGTCGTTGAAGGACCGCAGCGGACTGAGCCTGACCTCACTGGCCGCCAAGACCCCCTACAGCCGCTCCTCCTGGGAGCGCTACCTCAACGCCGGCACACTCCCGCCGCGCGACGCCGTCGAGGCCCTGGCGAAGGTCTGCGGCGCCGACCCGGTACGCCTGCTGGCCCTGCACGAGGTCGCCGCCGAGGCATGGCAGGAGGAACGCCGGCGGGAGACGGCGGGCGCCCCACCGCCCGCCACCCCGGCCCGCGCCCCCGCGCCCGCACCCGTTCCGTCCCCCGTACCGTCCGCGCTGTCCGGGCCGGGCGCCAACCGCCGGCTGGCGCTCACCGCCGCCTCCGCCGCCGTCGTCCTCCTCCTCGCCCTCCTCGCCGGACTGCTGATCGGCCACCCCTGGACGGCCGGGGACGCCGACGGCGTGGACGACGGGACACATGGCGCCTTCGTCGTCCACCGGGGCCACAGCCGTCCCTGCACCGTCACCCGCGAGCGGGGCGTCCTCCACGCCGGGCACAGCCGCACCCGCACCCGCCTCCTCGACACCAACAGCACCGGCTGGGAGGTCGTCGAGGCCCAGTGCCTGCTCCGCCACCACGGCTACGACCCCGGCGTCATCGACGGCGTCTACGGGGAGCGGACCAAGGCCGCCGCACGCCGCTTCCAGAAGGACGGCGGACTGGGCGCCGACGGGATCGTCGGCCCGGACACCTGGGGAGCACTGCGCAAGTGAGCCGAACGGGGGAGGAGGACACCCGGCTTCCCGTGGAGTGCCGGAGGTTCGTCGCCGAGCTGCGGGCCGTACGGGCGGGGACCGGGCTGAGCCTGGCCGCGCTCGCCGAGCGCACCGCCTACAGCAAGTCGTCCTGGGAGCGCTGCCTCAACGGCAGGCAGCTGCCGCCCCGGCGGGCCGTCGAGGCGCTGTCCCGTGTGGCGCACCAGCCCCCGGGGCGGCTCCTCGCCCT
>NZ_JCANQV010000607.1:0-1314 GCF_059553635.1 Candidatus Streptomyces philanthi | reverse complement strand
GAGGGGGCGGGAAGGCCCCGCCGGGCCGACCGCCGCCGTACGCGGCGGCGTCCTGGCCTACGCCGTGGGGCCGGTCCTGGGGCATCTCGTCGCCGCTGCCGCGGTAGGTCGTGTCGGTCATGTCTTCGACTGTGCGTCCGGTGGATGAGAGGAGTCTGAGAGCACGCTGAAAGAGCGGGCAGAAGTCGCTGTACCCTGCGCGCCCGGTGGTTCAGGCGCCGCAGCCGCAGGAGTTGCGCACCACGAGCCGTGAGGGGAACTGGCGCAGCCGCTCGCGGCGCGACCCGGCGACCCGCAGCCCGTCGTCCAGCACCAGGTCGACGGCGGCGCGCGCCATCGCCAGCCGGTCGGAGGCGACGGTGGTCAGCGGCGGGTCGGTGAGCGCCGCCTCCTTCACGTCGTCGAAGCCCGCGACGGCCAGTTCGCCGGGGACGTCGATGCGCAGTTCCCGCGCGGCGCGCAGCACGCCGATCGCCTGGTCGTCGGTGGCGCACATCAGGGCCGGGGGGCGCCGGGGCCCGGACAGCAGTTCCAGGGCGGCCTTGTAGGCGTCGTAGCGGTTGTACTCGGCCTGGAAGTAGCGGCCCTCCAGGGAGTGGCCGGCCTCCAGCATGGCGCGGCGCCAGCCCTCGACGTGGTCGGTGACGGGGTCGCCGGACTTCGGGGTGCGTTCGGTGCCGCCGAGGAAGGCGACGTAGGGGTGTCCGTGCTCCAGGAGGTGGCGGGTGGCGAGCTGGGCGCCCCAGACGTCGTCGGTCATCACCGCGACGTCGTCGATGGCGTCGGGGCGGCGGTGCAGCAGGACGACGCGGGCGTCCCAGGCGTCGATCTCGACGGCGGCGTGCTCACTGGGGCCCTGGCTGATGAGGATCAGTCCGGCGACCCGCATCCCGAGGAACGCGCGGAGGTAGTGGACCTCGCGTTCGTCGAGGTAGTTGGAGTTGCCGACCAGCACCATCTTGCCGCGCTCGACGGCGGCCTGTTCGACGGCGTGCGCCATCTCGGCGAAGAACGGCTGCCGGGCGTCGGGCACGATCAGCCCTATGAGGTCGGTACGGCGGGACGCCATCGCCTGGGCGACACGGTCCGGGCGGTAGCCGAGCTCCTTGATGGCGGCGAGCACCCGCTCGCGTGTGGCCGGGGCGACCGGCCGTGGTCCGTTGTTGATGACGTAGCTGACCACGGCGGTGGACGTCCCCGCCAGCCTCGCCACATCATCCCGCGTCACCTTGGCCACGCGCGGCAGTCTACGCGGCTGGGCCAAGGGGGTGACCGGCGGTACGCGCCGCGCTCGTGGCGGAGGGGACCCGCGGG
>NZ_JCANQV010000606.1:0-1321 GCF_059553635.1 Candidatus Streptomyces philanthi | reverse complement strand
GGGCTGGACCGTGCCGAGATCCCCCGTATCGTCCGCGCCCACCCCGCCATCACGGCGGCCCGCGAACTCCCCCTCCCCGACTCCCGCGCCCACCGCCCGCCCCTGCTGCGCGCGCTGGCCCCGTGGGTGTGCGAGGTGGAGTTCGGGGAGGGGTAGGCAGGGCCGTCGCGGGCGGGGCGCGCCACCGGCGGCAGGCCGGGGCACACGCCCCCGTACTCCCCGTGCGGACCGGCCGCCACCACGGGCGCACCGCTGGGCCGTTGCCGGTAATCTGCGCCCAATGAGCGCCCTGAACCTCGATGACTTCGCCCATCTGATCGAGCGCCCCGACGCCGGCGCGCGCCGTGACGCCGAGGAGCGCCGGGCCCGTACCGCCCTGCCGCCCGGTGCGCTCGGCCGTCTCGACGAGCTGGGCGCCTGGCTGGCGTCCGCCCAGCAGAACGTCCCGGTACGGCCGCTGGCCCGCCCCCGGGTGCTGCTGTTCGCGGGCGACCACGGCGTGGCGGGGCTGGGCGTCTCGGCGCGGGCCGCGGGCGGCACCAAGGACCTCGTACGGGCCGTGCTGGACGGGGCGAGCCCGGTCGCGGTGCTGGCCCGGGAGGCCGGTGCGGGCGTCCGTGTGGTGGACATGGCGGTGGACTGCGACCCCGGTGAGCTGCCCGAGGAGGTCACCCGCCACCGGGTGCGCCGCGGCTCGGGCCGGATCGACGTCGAGGACGCGCTGACGCCCGAGGAGGCCGAGGCCGCGTTCCGGGCCGGGATGGCCGTGGCGGACGAGGAGGCGGACGCCGGTACGGACGTGGTGGTGCTGGGCGATCTCAGCGTCGGCGGGACGACGGCGGCGAGCACCCTGATCGCGGCGCTGTGCGGCACCGACGCCTCCGTCGTCACCGGCCGCGGCGGCGCCGGCATCGACGACCTGGCCTGGATGCGCAAGTGCGCCGCGATCCGCGACGCGCTGCGCCGGGCCCGCCCGGTCCTCGGCGACCAGCTCGCGCTGCTGGCCGCGACCGGCGGCGCCGACCTCACCGCGATCACCGGCTTCCTGCTCCAGAGCGCGGTACGGCGCACGCCCGTGATCCTGGACGGCGTGGTGTCGGCGGCCTGCGCGCTGGTGGGGCAGCGGGTCGCGTTCCGGGCCCCGGACTGGTGGCTGGCCGGGCAGGCGAGCGGGGAGCCGGCGCAGGCCAAGGCGCTGGACCGGCTCGCGCTCGACCCGCTGCTGGACCACGGCGTCACCGCCGGCGAGGGGACGGGGGCGCTGCTGGCGCTGCCGCTGGTGCGGGCGGCCGCCTCCCTGGCGGCGGAGCTGCCGGTCCGC
>NZ_JCANQV010000605.1:0-1329 GCF_059553635.1 Candidatus Streptomyces philanthi | reverse complement strand
TGGAGACCCTGGAGCTGGACGTCTCCGACGAGGCCGCGGTCCGCGCGGGAACCGCCGCGGCCCTCGCCGCGCTCGGCGGCCTCGACGTCCTCGTCAACGCCGCGGGCATCCTGCGTGCCGCGCACACCCACCACACGGGCCTGGACCTCTTCCAGCGGGTCCTCGCCGTCAACCTCACCGGCACCTTCCTGATGGTCCGTGAGGCGCTGCCCGCCCTGCTGGAGGGCCGGGCGCCGGTGATCGTCAACTTCAGCTCCACCTCCGCCTCGTTCGGCCACCCGTACATGGCGGCGTACGCGGCGAGCAAGGGCGGCGTCCAGGCCCTGACCCACACCCTGGCCGCCGAGTACGCCCGGCGGGGCCTGCGCGCGGTGTGCGTGGCGCCGGGCGGCGTACGGACCGGGATGACCGCCGACCCCGGCCTGCCCGGGGACGCCGACCCCCGCTTGTTCGGCAGGCTGCTGCCGGCCCTCGCCGGGGGCCTCGCGGAGCCGGAGGCCGTCGCGGGCGTGGTGGCGATGCTCGCCTCGGAGGACGGCTCGTACATCACCGGGACGGAGGTCCGGGTGGACGGCGGCACGCACCTGTGAGTCAGGGCGCGGCGAGATCGCTCCCGGCCCGCGGCCGCACCCGCCGCTCGGCGCCCCGCCGCCGCAGCACCGCCATGAGGACGGTCACCAGCGCCCCGCCCACCGCCCACGCCGACAGCACCAGCAGCGGCCCGGTCAGCGCCCGGCCCCCGAAGTACGCGACGGAACGCGCCGCCCAGGTCCCCGCTCCGGGCGGCAGCGCGGGCCCGAGCGCCCGCCAGAACGGCGGCAGCAGCGGGTACGGGTAGGCGCCGCCCGCGCTGGGGTTGCCGAACACCACGACCACCAGGATCGCCAGCCCGATACCGATGATGCCCAGCAGCCCCTGGAACGCCAGGGTGGTGGCGCCCACCGCGAAGACGGTCAGCGCGCCCACGCCCCACAGGGCGAAGAGGCTGCCGGGCAGCGCCCCGAGCACCGGGCCCGCCACCACCGTCCCGGCCAGGCCCGCGACGACCGCGAAGACCGCCAGCGCGCCCAGCCGGATCACCGCCCGCCGCCCGTTGGCGGGCCGCGCCCCGGCGCTGATCGCGAGGATCGCCGCGCACAGATAGCCGCCGACGCACCAGCCGACGACGAGGTAGAACGCCGACAGGCTGCGGGCGTCGTCCGGGTCGGCGGGCAGGACGTCATCGGTGCGCACGGTGCGGTGGCGCTGCTGCTCCGCCGCGGTCACGACCGTCTCGACGGCCTGGGACAGCGCGGCGCCGCCGCCGCTCGCGACGAGCAGCCGGTCGGT
>NZ_JCANQV010000604.1:0-1373 GCF_059553635.1 Candidatus Streptomyces philanthi | reverse complement strand
GGGCCCAGGTGGCCGAAGACCGACGGCAAAGCGTCCACCAGATGGACGCCGGCGGCCTCGACCAGCCAAAACTCCGGTCCCGGTTGGTGCGCGCCCCAGGGGTGGCTAACCTGCCCGTATGGCCCTAGGTACCGCTTCCACCAGGACTGATCGCGCCCGAACCGTGCGAGACCTGCTCGCTTCCGGCAAGCAGTCGTATTCGTTCGAGTTCGCCGCCCCGAAGACCGAGAAGGGCGAGCGGACCTTGTGGAACGCGATCCGCCGCATCGAGGCGGTCGCCCCGACCTTCGTCTCCGTGACGTACGGAGCCGGCGGCACCTCCCGTGAGGGCACGGTGCGCGCCACCGAACGCATCGCCACCGACACCACCCTCACCCCGGTGGCCCACCTGACCGCCGTCAACCACTCCGTCGCCGAACTGCGCAACATCATCGGCCAGTACGCCGACGCCGGTATCCGCAACATGCTCGCCCTGCGCGGCGACCCGCCCGGCGACCCCATGGGGGAGTGGGTCCGGCACCCCGAGGGAGTGATGTACGCGGCCGAACTCGTCCGCCTCATCAAGGAGTCGGGCGACTTCTGTGTCGGCGTCGCCGCCTTCCCCGAGATGCACCCCCGGTCCACGGACTGGGACACCGACATCGACCACTTCATCGACAAGTGCCGGGCCGGTGCCGACTTCGCCATCACCCAGATGTTCTTCTACCCGGAGGACTACCTGCGGCTGCGCGACCGCGTCGCCGCCGCCGGTTGCACCACGCCGATCATTCCCGAGATCATGCCCGTCACGAACGTGCGGCAGATCGAACGTTTCGCCCAGCTCAGCAACGCGGCGTTCCCGCCCGAACTCGCGGACCGCATCCTGGCGGTCAAGGACGACCCGGCGGCGGTACGCTCCATTGGCATCGAGTACGCGACGGATCTGTGCGCGCGCTTGACGGCCGAGGACGTGCCCGGGTTGCACTTCATCACCCTGAACCACTCCACGGCGACGCTGGAGATCTACGAGAATCTGGGACTGCACCAGCGGTCCTGATCACGGTGGCCGCGGAGCGGCAGAAGATGGGGCGTACATGGGCTGGACGGTCCTCTACCTCGCGTTCGGCCTGGTCGCGCTCTGGCTGCTCGGCGAAGTACTGCTCCAGTACCGGGCCCGGCTGCGCTGGCGGCTGCTGGCGTTCGCCGGCTTTCTCTGCGTGGTGACCGGGGTACTGATCCCCTCCGTGCCGGTGATCGCCCTGGGCGGTATCGCCTTCGCCGCCGGGCAGGTCCAGGTGACGCTGTCGGTCCGCCGCGGGTTCACCGAGGGCTGGTCGCTGCGCAAGCCGCGCGAGAGCCGGCGCCGCCGCGGCCGGTCCTCCGGCGCCCGGTCC
>NZ_JCANQV010000603.1:0-1392 GCF_059553635.1 Candidatus Streptomyces philanthi | reverse complement strand
TGCACCGCCAAGAAGAGCGACTGCGTACACCCGAAGACCGCGGCGCTCGTCCGGAAGATCGACCCGGCGTTCGTCATGACCATGGGCGACAACCAGTACGACGACGCCCGCTACAAGGACTTCACCCGCTACTACGACACCAGCTGGGGCGCCTTCAAGGACAGGACCCGTCCCGTCGCGGGCAACCACGAGACCTACGACCCGGACGGCGAACTCACGGGCTACAAGAAGTACTTCGGCAAGATCGCCTACCCCAAGGGCAAGCCGTACTACAGCTTCGACAAGAACAACTGGCACTTCATCGCGCTGGACTCCAACAACCTCAACTCCTCCCAGATCGACTGGCTCAAGAAGGACCTCGCCGCCAACTCCAGGAAGTGCGTGGCCGCCTACTGGCACCACCCCCTCTTCTCCTCCGGCGAGCACGGCAACGACCCGGTCAGCAGGCCCGTGTGGAAACTGCTCCAGGACGCCGGGGCCGAACTCGTCCTCAACGGCCACGACCACCACTACGAGCGCTTCGCCCCGCAGGACGCGGACGGCAGGGCCGACAAGAACGGACTGGTCGAACTCCTCGGCGGCATGGGCGGCGCCCACCCCTACAAGATCGAGGAAGTACAGCGCAACAGCGAGAAGCGGCTGACGAACACCTACGGCGTGATCAAGCTGAACTTCACCGACACCGGCTTCTCCTGGCAGCTGGTGGGCACCGACGGCGGCGTCAAGGACAGCAGCCCCGCCTACGCGTGCCACTGAGCCCGACCGCCCCCGCGACCCACGGGATTCCGTAGATGTATCTCGCGACCACGGACGCGGTCACCACGGCGGCCAGGGCGAACCGCGGCCGCGTCGGCGGGCCGGTCCTGGCCCTCGGCGCGGTCAGCCTCGTCACCGACATCTCCTCCGAGATGGTCACCGCCGTGCTGCCGCTCTACTTCGTCCTCCAACTCGGCCTCTCCCCCCTACAGTTCGGCTTCCTCGACGGCCTCTACAACGGCGTCACCGCCCTCGTCCGGCTGGTGGGCGGGCACGCCGCCGACCGCGGCGGACGGCACAAGCTCGTCGCCGGCTGGGGCTACGCCGTGTCCGCGCTGTCCCGCCTCGGGCTGCTGCTCGCCGGGGGCGGCACCGCCGGCATCGCCGCCTCCCTCGCCGCCGACCGCCTCGGCAAGGGCGTACGCACCGCGCCCCGCGACGCCCTGATCTCGCTGAGCGCGCCACCTGACGCGCTCGGCCGGGCGTTCGGCGTGCACCGCGCGATGGACACCACCGGCGCGCTGCTCGGCCCGCTCGCCGCCTTCGCGCTGCTGTGGGCCACCGCCGACGCCTACGACGCGGTGTTCGTCGTCAGCTTCTGCGTCGGGCTGCTCGGCGTCCTCCTGCTCGTCGCCT
>NZ_JCANQV010000601.1:0-1405 GCF_059553635.1 Candidatus Streptomyces philanthi | reverse complement strand
GGACCGCGCGTTCCTGCTGTCGATGGCCGACGCGGTGGCCGCTTCGGGGATCTTCGGGGCCGAGGGCCGCTCCGAGGAGGACGCCGCCGCCCGGCTCCGGGTCGCCGCACGGCACCGCGGACTGCTGCGCCGCTGGCTGGTGGCCCTGGAACGGGCCGGACACCTGCGGCACGACCCCGGCAGCGGCACCTGGCGGGGCGCGGCCGCGCCCGCGAGGGCCGAGGTGGACCGGGCCTGGACCGCACTCGCCGCCCACGCCCCCGAAGCCGTCTGCCCGCCCGCCCTGCTGGCGTACTTCCGTGCCCACGCCGACGCCCTGCCCGCCCTGCTGCGCGGCGAGGAGGAGGCGGTACGGCTGTTCTTCCCCGGCGGCGGCCAGGACGTCGCACGGGCCTGGTACGCCGACAACCTGGCCGCACAGCGCCTGCTCGCCACCCTCGGCGCCGCCGTACGCGGCGCGGCGGACGGGGTACGGGACCGGCCGCTGCGGGTCCTGGAGGTCGGCGGCGGCATCGGCGCGGCCACCGGGCCCGTCCTCGACGCGCTGGGGGACCGGCCGGTGGACTACCTGTTCACCGACGTCTCGGAGTACTTCCTCACCGACGCCAGGCAGCGGTTCGGCGCGCGGCCCGGGGTGCGCTTCGGCCTGTTCGACATGAACCGGGACCCGCGCGACCAGGGCCTGCTGCCCAACTCCTTCGACATCGTGCTGAGCGCCGGGGCGCTCAACAACGCGCGCGACACCGCGCGGGTCCTCGACCGGCTGCGGACGCTCCTCGCGCCCCAGGGGTGGCTGTGCCTGCTGGAGATGACCCGCGAGCACCCGGAGATCACGGCCACCCAGGCGTTCATGATGGAGCGACCCGAGGACCTGCGGCACGAGCGGGGGAACCTCTTCGTCCACACCGACCAGTGGCGCGACCTGCTCACCGCCGCGGGGGCCCGCGAGGTGCTGGTCCTCCCGGCGGCCGGCGACCCGTTCGCCGCGCTCGGACAGGGCGTGTTCGCCGCGTCGTTCAAGCAGGACCGCGCCCCGGTCGACGCCGACGGGATCGTCCGGTGGGCCGCGGGACGGCTGCCCGCCCACATGGTCCCCGCACACGTCCAGATCGTCGACGCGCTGCCGCTGACCTCCAACGGCAAGGTCGACCGCAAGCGGCTGCTCGGCTGGGTGCCGCGGCGCGGCGAACGCGCCGCGGACCGCGTGGCGCAGCCGCCGCGGCCGGGCGTGGAGCAGCAGGTGGCCGGGCTCTGGGCGGACCTCCTCGGCGGAGCGCCGCCCTCCAGGGAACAGGGGTTCTTCGAGGCGGGCGGCGACTCCTTGCTGGCGGCGCGGCTGGTGGGGCAGATCCGTGAGCGGGTGCCCGGGGCGGCGGCCGTCACCTTCGACGTCCTGCTGCGCGCG
>NZ_JCANQV010000600.1:0-1409 GCF_059553635.1 Candidatus Streptomyces philanthi | reverse complement strand
CCGGCGGCGGCGGAGTTGCCCGCGGACCGCGACATACCCGAAATATGTCGCGGCGACCGTGGCGGCGCCGCTGACCACACCGATGACGCCGTTCGCCAGATCCCAGTCCCACGCCATCGGTGCAGGCCAGCGGGAAGCCCCGAGGAGAGACCCCAACTGCCGGTTGTCTGAAGGAAATTGACGGACCGATGCCCCTCCGCCCGGTCGGCGCGGCGCCCCGGGCGGAGCGTCCTACACCAGTCCGAGGCCGCCGTCCGGTGCGGGCAGGAAGTGGCGGGCGACCTCGGTGGGGGTGACGTCCTCCAGGCGGGACGGGGACCAGTGCGGGTCGCGGTCCTTGTCGACGATGCGGGCGCGGATGCCCTCGACCAGGTCGGGGGAGGCGAGGGCGGCGCAGGCGACGCGGTAGTCCTGTTCCAGGACGTGGTCGAGGGTGGCGAGGCGGCGGGCGTTGCGCAGGGCGGCGAGGGTGACCTTGAGGGAGGTCGGGGAGCGGTCGAGGAGCGTACGGGCGGCCTCCTTGGCGGCCGGTTCGCCGCTGTTCTCCAGGCGGTCGACGATCTCCTCGACGGTGTCGGCGGCGTAGCAGGCGTCGATCCAGCCGCGGTCGTCCGGGAGGGCGGGGGCGGGCGCCTCGGCCGTGTACCGGCGGACGGCTTCGGTGGCGGGGGCGGCGGCCAGGGCGGTGCGGAGTTCCGGCAGGCGGGCGGAGGGGACGTAGTGGTCGGCGAGGCCGCACAGCAGGGCGTCGCCGGCGCCGATCGTGTCCCCGGTGAGGGCGAGGTGGGTGCCGAGTTCGCCGGGTGCGCGGGCGAGGAGGTGGAGGCCGCCGACGTCGGGGACGAAGCCGATGAGGGTCTCCGGCATGGCGATCCGCGAGCGTTCGGTGACGACGCGTACGCCGCCGTGTGCGGAGAGGCCGACGCCGCCACCCATCACGATGCCGTCCATCAGCGCGACGTACGGCTTGGGGAAGCGGGCGATGCGGGCGTTGAGGCGGTACTCGTCGCGCCAGAAGGCGCGGGCCGCGGAGCCGTCGCCGTCCCGGGCGTCATCGTGGACGGCGCGGATGTCGCCCCCGGCGCACAGGCCGCGGTCCCCCGCCCCGTCCATGATCACGGTGGCCACGGCGGGGTCGTCCTCCCAGACGGTGAGGGCGTCGTCCAGGGCACGGACCATGGGGTGGGTGAGGGCGTTGAGGGCGTGCGGGCGGTTGAGGACGAGGTGTCCGGCGTGGCCCTCGGTGTGCAGCAGGACGGATTCACCGGGGGTGGTCGGGCGGCTGCGGTACGGGGCGGTGTCGGGCATGCGCGCGTCGTTCCCTTCCTGGTCTGCCGCGCCCGCGGGGGTGCCGCGGGCCGCGCTGTCGGTGCCCACTCCATCAGACGCCGGGCGGGCGGCCGCCGTCG
>NZ_JCANQV010000599.1:0-1411 GCF_059553635.1 Candidatus Streptomyces philanthi | reverse complement strand
TGCCGCGCTGCCGTGGCCCGATCCGCCGCCCGGGGCGACGCACAAGCCGGGCCGCAAGGCGGGTTCCGTGGTGGTGCTCGTCGACGGGGAGCTGACGCTGTACCTGGAGCGCGGTGGGAAGACGCTGCTGGTCTGGCCCCTGTCCCAGGACCCGGCGGGGCATGCGGGCGATGTGCGGCTGCGGCAGGCGGTGGCGGCGCTGGTGGACGCCGCGGCGGCGGGGGCCCTCGGCACCCTCACCACCGAACGCGTCAACGGCGCCCCGGCGCTGACCTCGCCCTTCGCACCGGTCCTGGAGGAGGCGGGGTTCCATCCGACGCCCCGGGGCCTGCGGCTGCGCGGCTGACCGGGGCCCGCGGCGCGGCGGCGTGTGCATGATGGGCACATGCCCGAAGGCGACACGGTCTGGCGCACCGCCCGCGCCCTGCACGACGCGCTGGCCGGCGGGGTGCTGGTCCGCTCTGACCTGCGCGTCCCCCGGCTCGCCACGGCCGATCTGACGGGCCGCCGGGTACGGGAGGTGGTCTCGCGCGGCAAGCATCTGCTGACCCGCGTCGAGGGGGACCTGACCCTGCACTCCGCGCTGCGGATGGACGGCTCCTGGGAGGTCTACGGCCCGGACGAGCGCTGGCGCGGCGGTCCGGCCCACCAGATCCGCGCGGTCCTCGGCACGGCGTCCCGTACGGCGGTCGGCTACCGGCTGCCCGTCCTCGACCTGCTGCGCACCGCCGACGAGGAGCGGGTCGTCGGCCATCTGGGCCCCGACCCGCTCGGGCCAGACTGGGACGCCGACGAGGCGCTGCGCCGGCTGCTGTCGGACCCGGGGCGGGCGCTCGGCGAGGCCCTGCTCGACCAGCGCAATCTCGCCGGTATCGGCAATGTCTACCGGTCCGAGCTGTGTTTCCTGCTGGGCGCCTCGCCCTGGCTCCCCGTCGGCCGTCTCCCGGACCCGCGGCGGGCACCGCTGCTCGCCCAGCGGCTCCTGGAGGCGAACAAGCGGCGCACGGCCCGGGTGACGACGCCCAGCGCCCGGCCGGACCGGCGGCTGTGGGTCTACGGCAGGGCCGGCCGCCCGTGCGCCCGCTGTGGTACGCCCGTCCGCGGGGCGGCGGCGGACCCGGTCACCGGGGAGCGTGTCACGTACTGGTGCCCGGTCTGCCAGCCCGGCCCGTCCCCCGGCTGACCCGGGTTCAGCCGGTGCCGTCGCGCTCGCGCCCGTACAGCGTCCGCAGGGCCGCGGTGGCCCGTACCCACCACGCGCGGTCCCGCCCGGTACGGGGGACGCAGTGGACCGGCAGCAGGCTCAGCCCCCAGCCGCCGGCCGCGACGGCCTCCTCGACGGCGCCGGCGGAGGCGGGACAGAACACCAGCCGCAGTACCGCCCACCACCACAGGCCCCCGGCGACGCACG
>NZ_JCANQV010000598.1:0-1412 GCF_059553635.1 Candidatus Streptomyces philanthi | reverse complement strand
GCGCGGACGCCCCGTCCGGCGAGGACGCCCGTCCGGCCGGTACCACCAGCTGGGGTGCCCGCCGCAACCGCAGCACCGACGACTGGCCGATGGACCCGCAGGACGGGCCGCGCGGGCACGAGGAGCCCGAGACCACCGGCACCTTCGAACGGCCGGTGCCCGAGAGCGGCCCCCGGGCCCCGCAGGACGGCCCCGCCGGGACGCTTCCCGGTCCCTCCGACACCGGAGCCTTCGCGCTTCCGGCCGCCGGGCAGGACGGCCCGGCCGGCGCCGGGCACTTCGCCGCCGCGGAGGCGGCCCCGTTCCCGCCCGCTGACGGCGACACCGGCACGTACCCGCGTCCGGCCGCCGGCGAGGGCGGCCTGCCCACCGCCGACACCGGCCGGTTCGAGCGGCCCGTGGAGACGACCGGGCAGTTCGAGCAGCCCACCTCGACGACCGGGCAGTTCGAACAGCTCTCGTCCACCACCGGCCAGTCCGAGCGCCCCGTGGAGACGACGGGCCAGTTCGACCACCCCGTGGACACGACCGGCCAGTTCGACCGCCCCGTGGACACGACCGGCCAGTTCGACCGCCCCGTGGACACGACCGGCCAGTTCGACCGCCCCGCCTCGGTGACCGGCCAGTTCGACCAGCCCTCGTCCACCACCGGCCAGTTCGACCGGCCCATGGACACGACGGGCCAGTTCGAGCAGCTGTCGTCCACGACCGGAGGGTTCGAGCTGCCCGAGCAGCCGGCCGCCGGCTCCGGCCGGGGCCGGGACCCGCTGGGCCAGGCGCCCTCGGGCACGGGCGACGGCCGGACCCCGATCTTCGACACCATCGAGTCGAACTGGTTCCAGGACCCCGCACCGGCCGCGCCCCAGCGCGGGACGGAGAGCGGCGGAACGCCGCGGCAAGGCGTGGCGCCGGACGAGGGCGCCGCGGACGCGCCCGCCGAGGACGCGCCCGCCGAGGACGCGCCCGCCGAGCAGTGGCAGGGTTCGGCCAACGACGAGCGGTGGCGGCAGGCGGAGCAGATCCGCCAGCCGGCGGCCGGCGGTATCACCACCTCCGGACTGCCCCGCCGGGTGCCGCAGGCCAATCTGGTCCCGGGCACCGCCCAGCAACAGCAGTCCCCCCACAGCGGTCCGCAGGTCTCGCGTGCGCCCAGTGACGTACGCGGCCGGCTGACCAATCTCCGCCGGGGTATCCAGCAGGGCCGGCAGGCCGGGGCCTCCGATTCGACCGGGAGCCACGGCGTTGTCGACCCCCATCACCAGCAGGAGCGTTAGTTGAGTCCGATGAGCCAGGCGGCGCAGAACCTGAACTGGTTGATCACCAACTTCGTGGTGAACACCCCGGGGGTGTCCCACACGGTGGTGGTCTCCGCGGACGGTCTTCTCCTCGCCATGTCCGAGGGCTTCCCGCGC
>NZ_JCANQV010000597.1:0-1414 GCF_059553635.1 Candidatus Streptomyces philanthi | reverse complement strand
CGCACGCCGCCCCCTCTTCCTCGCGGCCGCCGTCGCCACCGCGGCCGCCGCCACCACCCTCGCCCTCCCCGCCGCCGCCGTCGCGGACGGCGGCCGGCCCGCCACCGTCCGCCTGGAGAAGGGCACCCTCGACTGGGGCGTCAAGCAGTCCTTCCGCACGTACGTCACCGGCATGGCCAAGGGCGGGATCACCACGACGGACGGGGCGCGGCAGGCCCCGGACAACGGCCCGTTCACCTTCAAGGACGGCACCGGCACCTACACCACCTCCGACCACTCCGTCGCCACCGCCTTCCACGGCGGCGTCCGCTTCGCCTCCACCGCCCACGGCTTCGACATCACCCTCAGCGACCTCAAGGTGTCCACCAAGGGCACCTCCGGGAAGATCACCGCCGATGTCACGACCGGCGGCAGGACCAAGGACGACGTGCCCCTGGCCGCCCTCGACCTCTCGGCCGTCCGGCCGGGCAGCGGCACCGGCGGCGCGATGACCTTCGCGCGGATACCCGCCACCCTCACGGCCGACGGCGCCGAGGCGTTCCGCGGCATGTACAAGGCCGGACAGGAACTCGACCCGGCCACCCTCACCGTCACCCCCGCCGCGGCACCGGCCCCCGGACCGACCCCCACCCCCGAGCCCACCGGCACCCCGGAGCCGGAGCCCACCCGCACCGCCGCCCCCGCCCCCGGCCGCACCGACGAGCCCGCGCCCGGCCGGCCCGAGCAGCCGGCCACGGTCCCCGGACGGCCCGGAACGCCCGGAGCGGAGCCCGGCACCGACGGCGGCACGGACCGCACCACCGGGGACAAGCCCGCCGCGTCCGCCGGACGGATCGTCAAGGGCACCCTCGACTGGGGCGTCAAGGAGTCCTTCCGCGACTACGTCACCGGCCCGATCGGCAACGGCAGGGCCGAACTCTCCGGCGGTGCCTCCGCGGCCGGCGGCACCTACCGTTTCTCCGGCGGACACGGCTCCCACGACACCAAGAAGGCCGCCCTCGACGTCGGCTTCAACGGCGGCGTCCGCTTCCTCGCCCACTCCGGCGCCCTGGACATGACCTTCCGGAACCTCACCGTCAAGGCAGCCGGCACCAAGGGCACCCTGTACGCGGACGTCTCCACCAAGTCCCGCGCCACCGGGAAGGTCACCCGCGCCACCGCCCTGCCCGTCGCCCGCCTGACGATCCCGGCGGGTGCCCTCACCGCCCGGAAGGACGTCGTCACCCTCACCTCCGTCCCCGCCACCCTCACCGAGGACGGCGCCCGCGCCTTCGAGCACATGTACCGCGCCGGGCAGCGGCTCGACCCCGTCGGCCTCGCGGTCTCCACCACGCCCGGGGCCTCGCTGCCCTCCGGCAGCCACGGCTCCGCCACGTCCTCCGGCGGCTCCGGCACGGACCTCGGCGGCGGGTCC
>NZ_JCANQV010000596.1:0-1415 GCF_059553635.1 Candidatus Streptomyces philanthi | reverse complement strand
CGCCGCGAGCGCGGTACCGGCGGGGGCCGTCACGAGGACATCGCAGGCCCGTGCGGTGTGGCCGCTGCGCGGCCCGAGGACGGTCAGCCGGATCTGCATCGCCGTCAACGGTCCCTTCTGCCCGGTGAGTTCCGGCGAAGGCCCCGCTGGCTCCCCCACCGCGTCCGAGCTGCTCGGCTCGTACAAGTCCCATGCGCACGCCGCGACGGAAACCGCGCGCCCCTCCGCATACGTGCAGGAGGCATCCTCGCACCTGCGACGGACGTCACGCCCGTCGACCACCACACAACGATCTTGCGGCCCGAAGGGAACGCGGCACGGCGCACACGGGTGGCGGGCGGTCCGCCGGACCACACGGGCAGTCCTCACGGGCAACCATCGGCCCGGAACGCACGTCTTCCCCACGAGTCCCGTCCGGTCCGTCCCGATCCGCCGGGTCGGCCCGGCGGATCGCCGCCGTGGCGGCACTACAGTGGGGCGACGGGCCGCGAGCGGACCGGAACATCGTTCGATCACGACCAGGGAGCCATGACGTGCGGCCGGTAGGCAGCAAGTACCTGCTCGAAGAGCCGTTGGGGCGCGGTGCCACCGGTACGGTCTGGCGCGCGCGCCAGCGGGAGACGGCAGGCGCCGAGGCCGCCGTCGCCGGGGAACCCGGCGAAACCGTCGCGATCAAGGTGCTCAAGGAGGAGCTGGCCCACGACGCGGACGTCGTGATGCGCTTCCTCCGCGAGCGCTCCGTCCTGCTGCGGCTGACCCACCCCAACATCGTCAGGACCCGCGACCTCGTCGTCGAGGGCGATCTGCTCGCCCTCGTCATGGACCTCGTCGACGGCCCCGACCTGCACCGCTACCTCCGCGACAACGGCCCCTTCAGCCCCGTGGCCGCCGCCCTGCTCACCGCCCAGATCGCCGACGCGCTGGCCGCCAGCCACGCCGACGGCGTCGTCCACCGCGACCTCAAGCCCGCCAACGTGCTGCTCGCCGGGTCCGACGGCGAGGGCGAGATGCACCCGATGCTGACCGACTTCGGCATCGCCCGCCTCGCCGACTCCCCGGGCCTGACCCGCACCCACGAATTCGTCGGCACCCCCGCCTACGTCGCCCCCGAGTCCGCCGAGGGCCGCCCGCAGACCTCCGCCGTGGACGTCTACGGCGCCGGCATCCTGCTGTACGAGCTGGTCACCGGCCGCCCGCCGTTCGCCGGGGCGACCGCCCTGGAGGTGCTGCACCGCCACCTCAGCGAGGAGCCCAGCCGCCCCGCCTCCGTCCCCGAACCGCTGTGGACGGTGATCGAACGCTGTCTGCGCAAGGAGCCCGGTGAGCGGCCCAGCGCCGAGAACCTCGCCCGCGCCCTGCGCACCGTCGCCCCCGGCATCGGCACCCACGCCACCCCGGAGCAGATCGAGGCGGCC
>NZ_JCANQV010000595.1:0-1426 GCF_059553635.1 Candidatus Streptomyces philanthi | reverse complement strand
CGGCAGCGGCCGCCCTCACCGTGATCGGCGCCGGCGCGGCAGCGGTGGCGGCCGGCCGGTACGCGGGGGCCGTCGCCCTCAGACCGTCGCCCGACCACCCCCTGCCCGGCGACCCCCGCCTCACCGTGCACAATGCCACCGACGGCCGCATCACCCTCACCCGCAGCCTCGCCTCCCTGCGCCCCGGCTTCTACGGGCTCACCGGGGGCGGCTGCCACGCCGTCGTCGGCCCCCTGGTCACCGACGTCCCGCACTCCGCCGACACCGTCGTGCGGCGGCTGGAACGCGTCACCCACGGCAGCCTCACCCCCGGCGCCCGGATGCGGCTCACCCCGCAGGTGCACCTGGGCAACCCCCGCGACGCCCTCGGCCTGGAGTGCGCCGACGCCGACGTCCCCGGCGAACTCGGCGCCCTGCCCGCGTGGTTCGTCCCCGGCCTGCGCGACACCTGGGTCATCACCGTCCACGGCCTGGGCACCACCCGCGAGCACCCGATGGTCGTCCTGCGCCTCCTGCACCGCCTGAAGTTCCCCGTCCTCGACCTCGCCTACCGCAACGACGTCGGCGCCCCCCAGACCACCGACCGCCTCCACCACTTCGGCGACACCGAGTGGCGCGACCTGGACGCCGCGATCCGCTACGCCGTCCGCTACGGCGCCCGCGACGTCATCCTCCACGGCTGGTCCACGGGCGCCACCATGGCGCTGCGCGCCGCCACCCGCTCCCCCCTGCGCGACCGGATCAGCGGCCTCGTCCTGGACTCCCCGGTCCTCGACCGGCACGCCACCGTCCGGGCGCTGGCCGTCGCCCGGGGCGTGCCGCGCGCCCTGCTGCCCCTGGTCGTCCGCGCCGCCGAGGGCCACACCGGACTCCCCGTCGACCGGCCCGCCGACGCCGTCGACCCCGCCGAGCTGACCGTCCCCACCCTGCTGGTGCACGGTCCCGGCGACACCCTCGCCCCGTGGGCCGCCTCCCGGGCGTTCGCCGCGCGCCGCCCGCGGCTGGTCACCCTCAGCGCTGTATCACACGCCCCGCACGCCGCGATGTGGAACGTGGACCCCGCCGCCTACGAGGAGACCCTGCGCCGCTTCCTCGTCCCGCTGATGTAGAAGCACCCCGAACGTCCCGAACGGCACTCTCGTACCGGTGTCCGGACGCCGAACAGGGGGACAACTCCCCACAACCGGGATGGGTCGCCGGAGCGGTGCGCGACGATCACGCCGCATCCCGCCGTCCGATTGGGTTTTCGGGCCGTCAGCGGCAAGACTGCTCCTGTGACGTCCCGTACACCGCGCGACTCCCGGCTCCGACTCGTTCCCCGACAACCGATTGCGGCCGCCCGACGGGCGGTCACCACCCGGGCCGCCCGGCCGGCCCCGCGCCCTCCCGAGGGCATCCCGACACCCGCCGAACTCGCGCGTCAGGC
>NZ_JCANQV010000594.1:0-1451 GCF_059553635.1 Candidatus Streptomyces philanthi | reverse complement strand
CGACGGCGGACTCCTCGATCGCGGCCCCGGCACGCACGCCCCGGGGCGCGTTTGCCGGTCCCGTCGGCGGGTCGCAGGCTGGAGGCATGGTGCGCACGGGGGTACCCGAGGCGCTGACCGGGTGGGCCGTCGGGCGTCCCGGTCCGGTGGCGCAGGGCCCGCTGGTGCCCGTGCGGCGGGCCGTGCCCGTGCCGGGGCCGGGTGAGCTGCTGGTGCGGGTGGAGGCGTGCGGGGTGTGC
Source organism: Candidatus Streptomyces philanthi (assembly GCF_059553635.1). Classification (NCBI taxonomy): domain Bacteria; kingdom Bacillati; phylum Actinomycetota; class Actinomycetes; order Kitasatosporales; family Streptomycetaceae; genus Streptomyces; species Candidatus Streptomyces philanthi. The sequence continues at coordinate 1,212 of NZ_JCANQV010000594.1, read as the reverse complement.
CGTACCGATCTGCATCTGGCGGAGGGGGATCTGCCGCCGCACGGGCCGTCCGTGGTGCCGGGGCACGAGATCGTCGGGCGGGTGGCCGCCGCCGGGGAGCCGGTCGCGCGGTTCCGGGCCGGTGACCGGGTCGGCGGGGCGTGGCTGCGCGCCACCTGCGGGGAGTGCCGCTACTGCCGTTCCGGGCGGGAGAACCTCTGCCCTCGGTCGCGTTACACGGGCTGGGACGCGGACGGCGGCTTCGCCGATGCCGCCCTCGTCCCGGCGGACTACGCCTACGCGCTGCCGGAGGAGGCGGACGCCGCGCATCTGGCGCCGCTGCTGTGCGCCGGGATCATCGGCTACCGGGCGCTGTGCCGCAGCGCGCTGCCGCCGGGCGGGCGGCTGGGGATCTACGGTTTCGGCGCCTCGGCCCATCTGGCCGCGCAGATCGCCCTGGCCGAGGGGGCGACCGTCCATGTGCTGACCCGTTCGGCGCGGGCCCGGGAGCTGGCACTGCGTCTCGGCGCGTCCTCCGCGGGCGGCGCCTACGACCGTCCGCCGGAGCCGCTGGACTCGGCGATCCTTTTTGCCCCGGTCGGTGATCTGGTGCCGGTGGCGCTGGAGGCGCTGGACCGTTCGGGCACCCTGGCCGTGGCGGGCATCCATCTGACCGACATCCCCGTGCTCGACTACCGGCGGCATCTCTTCGAGGAGCGGAACCTGCGCAGTGTCACCGCCAACACGCGCGAGGACGGCCGGGAGTTCCTGGAGAAGGCGGCGCGGGCCGGCGTCCGGGTCACCGTCAGCCCGTATCCGCTGAGCGACGCGCCGCGGGCGCTGGCGGACCTGGCGGGCGACCGGGTGCACGGCGCCGCCGTGCTCGTCCCGGGCTGACCTCCCGCCCTCCGGGGACGCGGCCGGCGCGTCCGGAGGACGGCTCACCGGAACAGCCGCCGGCGACCGCCCCGGTGGGCCGCGTCGGCGCGGTCACAGTCCGGGAAAGCCGTAAAGTTCCGAAAAGCCGATCTGCTCCTTTTTCGTGGCACACCTCCCCGAGGGGGCCTCACCGTGAACGCAGCGTTTCCGGCCGCGGCCGGCGGCACCACGACGTCCCCGCCTCCGTCGCCCGAGGAGGCGGCCCCGGTGCGCATCCTCCGGATCAACGCGGGCCTGAGATGCGACGGCGTGAGGCCCGCGGCACCGACCCGCGCGCCGCGCAGGCCGTCGACC
>NZ_JCANQV010000593.1:0-1463 GCF_059553635.1 Candidatus Streptomyces philanthi | reverse complement strand
GCGGGCGGCCGCGAGGTGGCGCCGCGGGTCGGGGAGGCGGTGGGCGTGGGGTCGCTGCCGAGGTCGGGCAGGGGCGGCAGGGCGGCCTCGCGGTCGAGGGCGACGGCCAGGGAGACGGGGTCCATGGCGGTGCCGGGCCCGTACATGCCGCCGAAGACCTCGGCGCCGCGTCCGGTGAGCGTGGCCGGGGCCTCGGAGACGGTGATCAGGCCGTTCCTGGGCTTGAGGGTGCCGGTGGGGAAGGTGACGAGGGGAACGTGGCGTGTGGTGGAGCCGTGCGAGATGACGTCCGCGTAGAGGGTGCCCCGGCCGTTCTCCGCCGTGACGGCGACCTTGCCGAGGGTGAGGTCGACATGACTGCCGGTCAGCCGGAGGGTGCCGGTGAACGCGGCGTCCAGGGCGGCCTTTTCGCGGTCGTAGGAGCCCTTGCCCCGGGGGAAGCGGAAGAGGGCTCCGCCGTCGCGGGCGCCGCCGGAGAGTCTCCAGGAGCCGCGGTTGACGGGTCCGGTGACGTATTCGCGGAAGGTGCGGCGCACTCCCCAGTCCACGGCGGCGTCGGCGAGGGCCCCCTTCGGCAGCGGGGTGTCCGACGCCTTCGGTGACGCGGGGGCCGTTTCCGGCTCCGCGGTGCGGACGTCGGCGGAGAGGCTGACGGGGTCCAGGGGGGTGCCCGCGGTGTAGTAGCCCGCGAACGCGCGCGCTCCTTGGGAGGTGAGGGTCGCCGGTACGCCGGTGAGGGCGACGGGGGTGGTGCCGCCGCGGGTGTCGACGCCGGAGAGGTGGAGGGTGGCCAGGGGGACGCGGCGGCCGCCGACGGGCCTGCCGGAGCCCTTCTCCTTGCCGTCCACATCGGCGTAGAGGGTGCCCCGGCCGCCGGAGACGACGACCTCGGGGCGGCTGACGGTGAGGTCGAGCGCGTACGAGCCGTCGGGGGCGCGGTGCCCGGTGAAGCGGACGCCGCCGGAGTAACCGGCGCGCAGGGCGCCGCTCTCCGGGTCGTAGGTGCCGGTGGCGGAGTGGAAACGGAACCGGCTGTCGCCGACCGTGGCGGCGCCGCCGGTCGTCGCCCAACTGCCCCGGGCGACGGGCCCGGTGACATAGGACTGGAAGGAGGACTTGATCCCCCAGTCGAGCCGTCCGCCGAGGACGGTGCGTGGCGCGGCGTGTGCCGGGGCGGCGGGCAGTACGGCGGCCGCGATCGCGGTCACGAGTACGGCGAGGAAGGGCGTGAGCACGCGTCGGCGGCCGCTCGTCCCGTGGGACAGCAGCATCGGATACCCCCTCAGGGAGAGAATGACTTAGGTAAGGCTAACCTAAGACATCTCCGGCTTCTTCGGGTACACCACCCGTCCCGGCCGGCCACCACCCCACGCGACAGCCGTGCCCACGGAAAGGCGGGACAGTGACCACAGCCCTCGACGAGACGGCCCGGCGCCGGCCGCGGCCCCCCGGCCTCCTCGCGG
>NZ_JCANQV010000592.1:0-1468 GCF_059553635.1 Candidatus Streptomyces philanthi | reverse complement strand
GCCTCCTGCCGCCACCGCGCCGCATAACCGTCGCCGCCCCGCCGCGCCGTACGCCACGCCGCCGCCAGATCGTCCCCGTACTCCCTCGGCGGCTCCTCGCTCAGCAGCGCCACGACCTCCGCCGCCCGCCGCACACCGACCTCCCGCGCGCCGTCCAGCAACGCACGGGCCAGCCGGGGATGCACACCCAGCCGCCCCATCCGCGTCCCCCGGTCCGTCACCCGGCCGTGCGCGTCCACCGCGCCGATCGCCGCCAGCACCTCACGGGCCGCCGCCATCGGCCCGGCCGGCGGCGCGTCCAGCAGCGCGAGGCCCGCGGCGGACGGATCACCCCAGCACGCCGTCTGCAACGCGAACGCCGTCAGGTCCGCCACCATGATCTCCGGCTCCGGGAACCCCGGCAGCCGCCCGTCCTCACCCTCCGCCCAGCAGCGGTAGACCACACCGGGCGCCTCACGGCCCGCCCGCCCGGCGCGCTGCCGCGCGGCCGCACGCGACGCCCGTACGGTCGCCAGCGCGCTCAGCCCCCGGGCATGGTCCCGCCGCGGCACCCGAGCCAGGCCGCTGTCCACCACCACCCGCACCCCGGGCACCGTCAGACTCGACTCCGCGACCGACGTGGCCAGCACCACCCGCCGCCCCTCCCCGCCGGCCAGCACCGCGTCCTGCACCTGCGCGGGCGCCCGGCCGTGCACCTGGAGCACTTCCGCCGCCACCCCGTCGAGATGCCCGGCGACGCGCCCGATCTCCCCGACACCGGGCAGGAAGCACAGCACATCGCCCGCCCGCTCCCGCAGGGCGCGCCGCACCATCGCCGCGACATGCGCCAGCAGCGCCGGATCGACCCGCATCCCGTGCGCCGGGCGCACCGGCCGCTCCGGGGGCGCCCACACCACGTCCACGGGGTGCGACACCCCCTCGGCCTCCACCACCGGGGCGGGGCTCCCGGAACCGCCCAGCAGCGCGGCCCACCCCCGCGCGTCCGTCGTCGCCGACGCCGCCACCAGCCGCAGCTCCGGCCGCAGCGTCTCCCGCACGTCCAGCAGGAACGCGGCGGCGGTGTCGGCGTCGAGATGCCGCTCGTGGCATTCGTCGAGCACCACGACATCGACGCCCGCCAGCTCCGGATCCCGTTGCAGCCGCTGCACGAGCACACCGGTGGTCACGACCTCCACGACGGTCCGCGGCCCGGCCCGGCGCTCACCGCGCACGGTGAAACCGACCCGCTCGCCGACCTGCTCGCCCAGCAGCCAGGCCATCCGCCGGGCCGCCGCCCGCGCCGCGATCCGCCGCGGCTCGGCGACCAGCACCCGGCGCCGCGGCCCTGTGCCCGTCAGCCCGGCGAGGTCCAGAGGCACCAGCGTGGTCTTGCCGGTTCCCGGCGGGGCGCACAGCACGGCGCCGCCCCGCTCGTCGAGAGCGGCGCGCAGCGCGGGCAGGGCGGTACGGACGGGCAGCCGGTCGAGGG
>NZ_JCANQV010000591.1:0-1472 GCF_059553635.1 Candidatus Streptomyces philanthi | reverse complement strand
CAATACCGGTAACTTAGGGTGTTTTGGTTCGCTTGACCCGTTTGGGTTTGGTGGCATCAACAATGGTGATGGCCGGGTCGCGTGGTCGGTCTGTAGTGCGGTGGGCGGCGCGTTTGAGGGGCCAGCTGGCGACTTTACGTTTGATGACGCGGGGGTTAGATCGGCGGCGTCGCGGTGGCAGGAGGCGTTCGAGGAGTTCAGCGTGGGTGGTTTTGATGGCGCGGGTGAGTCTGCCGGGGGGAAAATGCCGCCTGGTCGGTGACCTGGCGGCGCACGACGCGCAGTGAGCGGGTGAAGGAGATCCGGTCGGGGTCCTGGTCAGCTTGTTGTGCGGCCTGGTGCATCAGGTGCCGGATGGCGTGGTGGACGAGCAGGAAGCCGTAGAGTTCCTGCTCGGCTCCCTCGGGGTGCTGTGAACGCAGGACCAGGTGTGACCCGCCAAGGTGGGTCTTGATTTCGTCGAGGGTGGACTCGAACTCCCATCGCTGGGCGTAGAGGGCGGCGAGTTCCGCAGCCGGGGCCTTGTCCGGGTCGAGGATCGTGGTGATGAGCCGGTAGACGCCCTCGTGGCCGGCGATGGTGTACTCCACCGCGCGTACTGGCACCCCGCGACGGGTGTGGTGGATGTCGCTCCGGTCGAAGATCTCCGTGAGGTAGGAGCCGTCCGGCAGCTGCTCGACCACGGGCAGCACCAGGTCTTTACGGACTCGCCACAGCAGGTCCGCCCCAGTGGCCGCAGCTGTACGCCACAGGTCCACGCAGTAGAAGCCACGGTCGGCCAGCAGCATCATCCCCGGCCGCAGGGACCCCAGGACCGCCCGGGCCAGAGTCTGCTCTCCGGTGCGCAGAGCTCCGATCGCGGCATCGAAGACGGCGTGGGTGCCGCACTCCACCAGACCGACCATGCGCAACTGCGGGCATCCGACGTCCTGTTCACCCCGCCCGGAGCGCGGCGGGCGGCCGAATGCCTCCACGTTCGCCTTCGTGTCAGGCAGGTCGAACGTGGTCCCGTCGATCGCGGCCAGCCGCCAGCCGCGGTAGAAAGCACCCTGAGTGTCCGGTGTGGCGACCGGACGGCACACCCGCGCGAACAACTGCCGCAGCGGCGCCACACCCAGCCGGGACCTGGCCTTCCAGATCGCCGCCGTACTCGGCACCGCCCACGACGCACGCCAGCGCCGCGCACCCTGCAAACCCGCGGTCAGCAGCCGGGCGATCTCCTCATAGCTCTGCCCTGAGAACAGGCACATCGCCAGCACGAAGTAGACCACCAACCGGGCCGGCAACAGCCGGGTCCGCTGCTGCACCCGGCCCGTCTCCGCCAACACCTCGTCCACAAGCGACCGAGGAAACGCCTGCGTCAGCACCCCGACCGCGACCCGGTCCGACAGACGCTCACCAGATGACTTCAACTGACCCGCTCTTGGCATACCAACAACAACGACCGGATTCACCCTAAGTTACCGGTATTG
>NZ_JCANQV010000590.1:0-1478 GCF_059553635.1 Candidatus Streptomyces philanthi | reverse complement strand
GCGCCCGCAGCTTGGCCTCCCCCCAGGTGTCGGCGATCATCCGGCAGGCCAGCCAGCTGCCCTCGTACGCCGTGGCCAGCCGTTCGGCGCCGCCGGTGAAGCCGAAGTCCTCGTCCTCCGGGAGCTGGCGGGGTGTGCGCCCGGCCGAGACCGCGCGGGCGAGTTCGGGGGCCGCGGTGCCGGCGGCCCGGTCCCGCCCCCGGTAGGCGACCCAGTCCGCGAAGCCCTCGGAGAGCCAGAGGGGGGTGGCGCCCGTGGTGGCCTTCCGGGTGGCGACATGGGTGATCTCGTGGGCGAGCACCACCGAACGACCCAGTTCGTTCAGCTCCGCGTAGGCCGCCGGATTGACGATCACCCGGTCCGCCGACGCCCGCGCCGCGCCGTCGGCGGCGCCGGTCGTCACCGCCGCGATCCCGGTGTAGGCGGACGCGTCGCCGCCCAGCAGCGACGCCATGCCGGTGACCGAGTCCGGGGCCTCGACCACGACCTTCCCCGGCCATTTCCCCTTCCAGGCCGACGACACCTCGGGAACCGCCGCGTCCACCCGGTCGGCCAGGTCACGCAGCCGCTTCGGGTCCGCCGCGCCGCCCAGGACCAGGACGTGCCGGCCGCGGACGGTACGGACGGGGCCCTGGTCCCACAGCGCCCGGGGGCCGGCGGGGCCGTCGGTGTCGGCGCTGATCCGCCAGCGCCCGGCGCGGCGGGTGAGGGTGAGGTACTGGACGGAGGTGTCGGGGACCGTGTCGTAGCCGGCCAGCCGGTGGCCGGTGCGGACCTTCGCGGCGAGGCGTTCGCCGGTGCCGCCGGCCGGCAGTTCGAACGCACCGGTGGAGAGCAGTTCGTAGCGCCAGTCCGCGAGCGGCAGGGCCGTCAGGTCGCCGAACACCCGGCGCTGCTCGGCGCGCAACCCCGGCTGCCGCGGGTCGACGGTGTCCAGGAAGGCGGCGGTGTCGTGGTCGCGGACGGCGCGGGCCCTGGCGTCGAGCATCCGCTGGATCCCGGCGCGGTCCTCGGGCGGCGGGTCGGCGGGCGCCGCGCAGCCCGCGGACACGACGAGCAGCGGGACGGCGCATACCGCCGTCCCGGCCCGTGACCGCCGCCCTGGCCGACCTGCCATGCGGCCGATCGTACGGGCGGGCGCGGGGCGGCAAAAACGGTGGGGTCCGGGCGGGTGCCGCCCGTGCTCAGGGCCGGGTGACGGCCGAGACGGGCATCATGCCGACCCGGTCGTAGCGCACCCGCGACCCCGGGTGCGGGGCGTGCACCACCCGGCCGTTGCCGACGTAGACGGCGATATGGCTGGCGTCCGCCCGGTAGACGACGAGGTCGCCGGGGCGGGCCCGGCCGAGCGGCACGCGTTGTCCGGCGCCGCGCTGGGCCTGCGAGGTGCGTGGCAGCGCCACCCCGGCCCGGCGGTAGGCCCACTGGACCAGTCCGGAGCAGTCGAAGGACGAGGGGCCGGTGGCGCCCCAGACGTA
>NZ_JCANQV010000589.1:0-1481 GCF_059553635.1 Candidatus Streptomyces philanthi | reverse complement strand
GGCCCCCGTAGGCGAGGGCCACCTGCCGTACGGCGCCGTCGCGCACGGACAGCAGCGCGGCGACGGACACCAGGGCGAAGTCGAACGAGGCGCGGTCGCGGGCCTTGCGATAGCGGGTGCGGGCGCCGGGGACGGGTGGCGGCAGCCCGACCGCGGTGATCATTTCGTCGGGTGCGAGTTCCGTGTCGCGTTCCGGGGTGTCGCCGGGCAGCCGGTGGAAGGACGCCACGGGCAGGGTGCGGACGCCGTCCGGTCCGTGGAGTTCGACGGTGGCGTCGAGGGCGGCGAGGGCGACGGCCATGTCCGAGGGCTGGGTGGCGACACAGTGTGCGGAGTGGCCGAGGACGGCGAGGTCGCGGTGGACGCCCTCGCGGGCGGGGCAGCCGCTGCCCGGTTCGCGCTTGTTGCAGGGCTTGGTGACGTCCTGGAAGTAGGCGCAGCGGGTCCGCTGGAGGAGGTTGCCGCCGGTGGTCGCGATGTTGCGGAGCTGCCCGGAGGCGCCCGCCAGCAGGGCCTGGGACAGGACGGGGTAGCGGTGGCGTACGGCGGGGTGGGCGGCGAGGTCGCTGCCGCGGACGGTGGCGCCGATCCGCAGTCCGCCGCCGGGCAGTTCCTCGACGCGGTCCAGCGGGAGCCGGGCGATGTCGATGAGCGTGTCCGGGGCGGCGACACCGAGCTTCATCAGGTCGACGAGGTTGGTGCCGCCGCCGAGGAACATCGCGCCGGGGTGGGCGGCCTTGGCGCGTACGGCCTCGCCGACGCTGGTGGGGCGCAGGAAGCCGAAGGGTTTCACGACCGTCCCTCCTCACCGTGTCCGGCGCGGTCCCGGGGCGGGTGGTGTGTCCGGTGTGCGGCGTCGGCGACCGCCTCGACGATCCGCGGGTAGGCGCCGCACCGGCACAGATTGCCGCTCATCCGTTCCCGGATCTCGTCCTCGGTCAGCTCCACCGGGGCGCCGGGGGCCGCGGCGTCGGGGGTGACGTGGGAGGGGAACCCGTCCGCCGCCTCGTCCAGCACGCCGGCGGCGGAGCAGAGCTGGCCGGGGGTGCAGAAGCCGCACTGGAGGGCGTCGCGGTCCAGGAAGCTCTGCTGCAACGGGTGCAGCCGCTCCCCGTCGGCCAGGCCCTCGACGGTGGTGATCCGGCGGCCGTCCTGCGCCACGGCGAGCAGCAGGCAGCTGTTGGCCCGGCGGCCGTCGACGAGGACGGTGCAGGCGCCGCACTGGCCGTGGTCGCAGCCCTTCTTGGCGCCGGTGAGGCCCAGACGCTCGCGCAGGGCGTCCAGGACCGTGGTGCGGTGGTCCAGGGACAGCCGGTGCGCGGTGCCGTTGACGTGCAGCGGGACCTCGGAGCGCGCCTCCGGGGGCAGGGCTCCCGCGGGGTCCTGGAGGGGGGTGGTGGGCTCCACGCGCTCGCCTTTCGGTCGGGGTGGGGTGCGTTCCGCCCGCCCGGGGGTGCGGCGCCGCCCGCCGGCGGGGACAG
>NZ_JCANQV010000588.1:0-1525 GCF_059553635.1 Candidatus Streptomyces philanthi | reverse complement strand
CTCCAGCCGTACGCCTCGTACTGGTTCCCCGACTCGCTGCCCGAGGGCACGCCTCCCGAGGGCGTCACCTGGCGGAGTCTGCTGTCCTGGACGCCGGAGGGCGACCGCGACCTCCCGTTCAACACCGCCTCGGTGCCGCTGGCGCGCCGTTTCACCCCGGTGCCCGCCAATACGTCGGCGCGGTCCGGGCAGGCGCGGATCAGCGCGCTGGCGGCCTTCGACCACACGGCGGGCAATCCCTCGCAGGGATCGGCCACCGCGGACCACTACGCGCTGACCCACTGGGCGTACCTGGACGAGCTGGTGTTCTGGGGCGGTTCGTCCGGCGAGGGGCTGATCCTGGCGCCCAACGCGCCGGTGGTGGACGCGGCGCACCGCAACGGCGTCCCGGTCCTCGGCACCGTCTTCCTCCCGCCGGTCGCTTACGGCGGGCAGCTGCGCTGGACCCGCGACCTGGTGCGCCAGGACGCCGCCGGGCGTTTCCCGCTGGCGGCGAAGCTGGTGGAGGTGGCGACGGCGTACGGGTTCGACGGCTGGTTCGTCAACGCCGAGACGGACGGCGGGGACACCGCGCTCGCCACCCGGATGCGGGGGTTCCTGCGGGCGCTGCGCGCCGCGGGCGCCTCCCGGGGGCTGCGGATCACCTGGTACGACGCGATGAACACCACCGGACGGGTCGGCTGGCAGGGGGCGCTGGACGACCTCAACCGCCCGTTCTTCCACGACGAGGACGGCCCGGTCGCCGACTCCCTCTTCGTGGACTTCCGCTGGACGGGGCAGCGGCTGGCGGACTCCGGGCGTCTCGCGGAGAGCCTCGGCCGCAGCCGCTACGAACTGTGGGCGGGCGTCGACGTAGAGTCCGCCGGCTGGAACACCACCGTGGACTGGGACGCGGTCCTCCCCCCGGGCCGCGACCAGGTGGTGTCGTACGGCTTCTACCGGCCCGAGTGGACCCTGCACCATCTGCCCGAGGGGCGCACCCCGGAGCAGTTCCACGCCGCCGACGACCGTTTCTGGACCGGGGAGGGGCTCGACCCGACCCGGCCGGCGGACGGCGGGAAGGGCTGGCGCGCCCCGGCGGGCGTGGTCGCGGACCGGTCGACGGTCGGCGCGCTGCCGTTCGGCACCTCCTTCAACACCGGGCACGGGCTGCGCTGGTACGACGGGGGCAGGGCCGTCTCCGGCACGCCGTGGAACCATCTGGGGCTCCAGGACCGGCTGCCGGCCCGGCGCTGGGTCGTGCGCACCGAGGGGCGGCGCCCGGAGGTCCGCCTCGACTTCGCCGACGCCTGGCACGGCGGCAGCAGCCTGCTGGTCACCGGCGGCCTCGACGCCCCGGCCACCGTGGAGCTGTTCGCGACCCGGCTGCCGGCCGGCCCCTCGACGGTGCTGGAGCTGGTGCACCGGGCCGACGAGGACGGTTCGGCGCCGGTCACCGTGGAGGTGGCGGTGGCCCTGCGCGAGCCGTCCGCGCCCGGCGTCCCCGCCCCGTTCGTCCACCTGCCCGCGGGCACCCTCGCGCCGG
>NZ_JCANQV010000587.1:0-1546 GCF_059553635.1 Candidatus Streptomyces philanthi | reverse complement strand
CCCCGTTATGTTCTTCGCGGTCCTGCAATGGGGCCGCTGGCCTCCGGGTCCGGCATGACTGTGTCCCCCTGTCGAAGGCATGACCTGGGGGGTGGTGTCACCGGGCCCGAGGGGTGCCGTCGGAGACGCTGATGAGAGGTCCGACCACCGCCTGGCCGGGCGCAACGCCCGGCCGCTCGCGGGCGGCAGGTCTGCATAACGTGGATGCGCGAGTACGACACCGATGCCAAGGCCAGAGCCGCACCGAAGGAGTGGAGACACAGTGTTCGACACCGGCGACGTGGGCGTGTTCCTCGGTCTGGACGTCGGCAAGACCGCTCATCACGGCCACGGGCTGACCCCGGCCGGGAAGAAGGTCTTCGACAAGCAGCTGCCCAACAGCGAGCCGAAGCTGCGGGCCGTGTTCGACAAGCTGGCCGCCAAGTTCGGCAGCGTTCTGGTGATCGTGGACCAGCCCGCCTCCATCGGCGCCCTCCCGCTCACCGTCGCCCGCGACGCGGGCTGCAAGGTCGCCTACCTGCCCGGCCTGGCCATGCGCCGGATCGCCGACCTCTACCCAGGTGAGGCGAAGACCGACGCCAAGGACGCCGCCGTGATCGCGGACGCCGCCCGCACCATGCCCCACACCCTGCGCTCGCTGGAACTGACCGACGAGATCACCGCCGAACTGACCGTGCTCGTCGGCTTCGACCAGGACCTCGCGGCCGAGGCCACCCGCACCTCCAACCGGATACGCGGCCTGCTCACCCAGTTCCACCCCAGTCTGGAACGCGTCCTCGGACCCCGCCTCGACCACCAGGCCGTCACCTGGCTCCTCGAACGCCACGGATCCCCGGCCGCCCTGCGCAAGGCCGGCCGCCGCAGGCTCGTGGAGGTGATCCGCCCGAAAGCGCCGCGCATGGCCCAGCGGCTGATCGACGACGTCTTCGACGCACTCGACGAACAGACCGTAGTCGTCCCCGGAACCGGCACCCTCGACATCGTCGTGCCCTCCCTGGCGGCCTCTCTGGCCGCCGTCCACACCCAGCGCCGGGCCCTGGAAGCCCAGATCAGCGCCCTGCTGGAGGCCCACCCTCTTTCCCCGGTCCTGACGTCGATGCCCGGCGTCGGCGTCAGGACCGCCGCAGTCCTGCTGGTCACCGTCGGCGACGCAACCAGCTTCCCCACCGCCGCCCACCTCGCCTCCTACGCCGGCCTGGCCCCGGCCACGAAGTCGTCCGGGACCTCGATCCACGGCGAACACGCACCCCGAGGCGGAAACCGGCAGCTCAAACGGGCCATGTTCCTCTCGGCCTTCGCCTGCATGAACGCCGACCCCGCCTCCCGCACCTACTACGACCGCCAGCGAGCCCGCGGCAAAACCCATACCCAGGCCCTCCTCCGCCTCGCCCGCCAACGCATCAGCGTCCTGTTCGCCATGCTCCGCGACGGCACCTTCTACGAACCCCGCGTCCCCAAGGACGTCGAGCTCGCCGCATGACCCCAACAAGCCACACCACCCCAAAACAACCCTGGGCGCCTTGACGAAAGACATAGAGGCACCCCC
>NZ_JCANQV010000586.1:0-1549 GCF_059553635.1 Candidatus Streptomyces philanthi | reverse complement strand
GGGGAAACGGTCCGCCGCGCGGGGGCGGGACGCGCCGGACTCACCCGGAGTGGAGGCATGGCCACCGTGAGTGAGCGGTGTGGTGCGCACGTGGGTCCCCCCTTGTCTCCGGACCTGTGTCCCGTGTCCTGTCTGCGGTGGCCCGTCGGCCGCCCTCCGCAGGAAAACGCTATGCACTGGGGTGGGTGGCGCGACGGACGGTTGTCCATCGCGCCACCGGAAGGGGTGAACAGACGTAACTTTCCGCTCTCAAAGGCGTTTCAATGCGCTATATGTCCCTAGAACATGCCGTGCGCTCCCGGCCCGTACGGCGCGGGCGTCAGGCGGCGGCACGCGGCGCCCTCCGGGCGGCCGGGGCCGGTCGTGGACGGTGTCCACGGAGCCGGGAGGGGCCTCAGCGGCAGTCGGTGCCGGCCACACAGTGGACGGTCACGCCGATCAGCGCCGGCTCGACGGCGGCGCGGTGCGGGGCGTGACGGTGCGACACGCCCAGATCATCGAACGGGGGCCGATTACGGGCACGGTGTCCCACGATGAGAGACACCGTGTCTCCATTCCGCCGGGTCCTCACCGTTCGCCCGGGAACGGCCAGGCGTTGGGACGGCAGGTCGCCCCGTCCGTCGTCAGGAACTTGGTCTGCTGCATCATCACCGGCGCCAGGGCCCCCTCGCGGGAGCACACCTCGTGGTCGTGGCCGAGCCGGTGGCCGACCTCGTGGTTGATCAGCATCTGGCGGTAGGCGAACATCTTGTCCGGCCCGTACGTCGCCGAGCCCTGCGCCCACCGGTAGGCGTTGATGACGACGCGGTCGGTCGCCGCCGAGTCGCAGGAGACATTGTCCTCGGTGGTGTCCAGCCCGGACTTGGCGCACCACGCGGCCGTCGTCCCCGGGCTGGCCAGCGAGATCACGAAGTCGGCGTCGCCGGACGCCACCCGGCTGAACGCCCGCCGCCCGCCGTGCGCCCAGCTCCGGTCGTCATTGAGGGTCTTGTGCACCGCCTCGGCGAACAGCCCGCCGTCCAGCGGCAGTCCCTCCTCCACGTCGACGCGGTACCTGACCACTCGTCCGGGCCCGGGGGCCTCGGCGGCGCCGCCCGCGGGCCGGAACCGGCCGCTGCCCGTGAGGTCGGCGTCGAGCGGGTACGCCTGCGCCATCCGCTTCTCGTACGTGGCGGGCTTGGCGTCCTGGGGCGTCCTGGGGCGCGAGCGCGACGCCTCGCCGTCGTCCGCCTCGGTGTGGTCCGGGCCGCTCGCCCGGGTGCCGCCGGCGTCGCGCCGCTGGTCGGTGGTCTGCCCCGCGACCACCACGGCGAGCACGGTCGTCACGGCGGCGGCCGCCACACCGGTGAGCGTCCGGCCCATGGTGCCCTTTCTCTCCGGCCCGTCCCCGGGCGCGCCGGGCCGGGCCACCGTCTCACCGTCCTGCGGCGGGCCGTCCTGAGGCGGGCCGGACACCGCGCCACCGTCCGGCCGCGCACTCCGGGGAGCATCCGCGAGCGCGCCGCCGGTGGGCACCGTACCGGTCCCGGCGAACGCATCGAGGTATTCC
>NZ_JCANQV010000585.1:0-1551 GCF_059553635.1 Candidatus Streptomyces philanthi | reverse complement strand
CCTGGTGCGCCGGGCGGGCCTGGTGCGCCGGGTGGGCCTGGTGCGCCGGGTGGTGCGGGGTTCCCGCCGCCTCCGGCGCCCGGTAACGGTCCGGCGCAGGGCAACGGTCCGGCAGGTCCCGGTGGGTACGGCTTCCCGCCGCCCGCGGCCGTCCCCGGTCCCCGGTCCGAGCAGGACCCTCATGGCTTCCCCCCGCCCCCTGGCCCGGCCCCGTCCAATCCGGGTGACCAGGGTGGGTACGGTTTCCCGCCCCCGGGACAGCCCGGCACCCCGCCGGGGCCGCCGACCGGCGGGGCCGGCATGAACGGTGCTCCTGGCGCGGCCGGTGGGCCTGGCGCGCCCGGAGGGCATGGCATGCCCGGGGGTCCCGGTATGCCTGACGGTCCTGGTGGGGCCGGTGGTTTTGGGCCCGGGGGTTCCGGCATGCCCGGAGGACCTGGTGGCTTTGGTGGTCCCGGGGCTCCCGGTGGTCCCGGGGCTCCTGGTGGTCCGGGGACGCAGGGCGGCCCGGGGCCATATGGCGGGCCCGGTGCACAGGAGGGCCCAGGTGCGCAGGGCGGGCCCGGGTCGCAGGGCGCCTCAGGTATGCAGGGCGGTCCCGGTACGCAGGGAGGACCGGGGGGATACGGCTTCCCGCCGCCCGTTCCCGGCCAGGGAGCGCCTGGTGGTCCTGAAGGCCAGGGAGGTCCGAGCAGTTTCGGAGGCCCCGGTGGGCCGGGTGGTTTCGGCGGGCCGGGCGGTCCCGGTGGTGCGGGCGGACCCGGTGGGCCCGGTACCCACGGTGGCGCCGGTGTGCCCGGAGGATTCGGAGGACCGGGGGCGCCCGGCGGTCCCGGCATGCCTGGTGGCCCGGGGGCCCCGGGCGGACCTGACACCCACGGCGGCTCCGGTGGATACGGCTTCCCCCCGCCCGTCCCCGCACCGGGAGCGCCCGGTGGCTTCGGTGGACCTGGCGGGCCGGGTGGCCCCGGTGGGCCGGGCGCACCCGGTGGCCCCGGCGGTTACGGCTTCCCGCCGCCGTTCCCCGCCCCCGGCACTCACGGAGGACCCGGCGCGCCCGGCACCCCGGGAGGCCCCGGTGCACCCGCTGCTCCCGGCACCCCTGGCACGTCCGGAGCCCCTGGAGCCCCTGGAGCCCCTGGAGCCCCTGGCAACGCTGACGCCCACGGTGGCGGCTACGGCTTCCCGCCCCCCTTCCCCAGCCAGGGAGCACCCGGCGGCCCCGGCGCTCCGGGCGCCCCCGGCATGCCCGGAGCCCACGTCGGCCCCGGTGACCAGTCCGGTGGTTACGGCTTCCCGCCGCCGCACCCCCAGCCGCCCCAGCACACCCCGTCGCCCGGCGCGCCCGGCCCCGGTGGGTTCCCGGGCATGCCCGGCACCCCGCCCGGTGCCCAGGGCCCCGGCAGCGCACCCGGCGCGCCCAGCTCCCCCGACCACCCCGGTTTCGGCACCCCCGACGCCCACCCCGGCATGCCCGCTCAGCCCGGCCCCGGCGGACCCGTCCCCGGCGCCCCCGGCGGTCCCCACCCCGGTGACCCGGCCAACGGCGCC
>NZ_JCANQV010000584.1:0-1553 GCF_059553635.1 Candidatus Streptomyces philanthi | reverse complement strand
CACACCGCGCCCCCGGAGCCGGGAGATCCCGCCGCTCCGGGGGCGCGGTGCGTGGTGCCCCGACGCGCCGTCAGCCCGTGGCGGGCTCCTCCGCCACCGCCCGGGTGTGCGCGAGGACGGCCGCGGCGAGCGGGCCCTGGACCTCCGGCGGGAGGGCGTGGCCCATGCCCGGTATCTCGACGACGCGGACGGCGTTGAGGGCCTGGGCGAGGTGCTGGGGGTGCGGGGGAGGGAAGACCGGTTCCGCGGGGGAGGAGATGACGAGGGTGGGCACCCGGTTGGCGGCCAGCGACTCGGTGCGCAGCATCCCGTCGTCGTCGGCGGTGCCGTGCGCGGTGGAGGTGCGGTGGTGGCCGGTGTGCTCGATGATGCGGCGCTCGCCCGCGCGGTAGTAGACGGCGTCGAACGGGAGCTGCTTGCCGGCCAGCACCCGCCAGTGCGCCACCCGCCGGTCCAGCTCGGCCTCCAGGCCCAGGTCCTCGACCGGGCGGCCCCACAGCTCCAGCACCTCGGGGGCTATCCCCGGCAGGTCGGCGACCTCGGTGACGGTGCCGTCCGGCGCGGTGTACGGGGCGGTGGTCAGCGCCATGGTGCACATCAGTGTGGCGCTCAGGAAGCGCTCGGGGCGGTCGGCGAGCGCCATCTGCACCAGCATCCCGCCGAGCGACATCCCGGCGACATGGGCCCGCTCGATCCCGAGCCCGTCCAGCACGGCGATCACATCGTCGGCGAGGTCGGCGATCCGGTAGGGCTGCTCGTCGAACGCCCAGGTGGAGCGGCCGCTGTCGCGGTGGTCGTAGCGGATGACACGGTGGTGCGCGGCGAGTGCGTCGACCAGTTCCTCCGGCCAGCCGAGGCCGGACGCCTGGGCGCCCATGACCAGCAGCAGCGGGGGTGCGTGGGGGTCTCCGCGCTGTTCGGTCCACAGGCGGACGCCGGGGGCGGCTTCGACGTAGTGCTGCATGGGTCCTCCTGGCGGCCGGGGAGGCGGGGACATGCCTCGGACAAAAGCGTAACGAGACGTATCGTCTCGCACGGTCCGGATCACGTCAAGGAAAAGATCGGCCAGAGGCAGGGCCGTAAAATCGCCCCTCGGTGAGGGGTGGGAGGGCGCGGGGTGGGGGAGCGGTGAAGGCCAAACGGGTGCCACGGGCGGAACGCGAGCGGCAGATGATGGACGCGGCGGTACGCGTCTTCGCCCGCCGCGGCTACCGGTCCGCCTCGATGGACGAGATCGCCGAGGCCGCCGGGGTCTCCAAACCGCTGGTCTACCTCTATCTGCACTCCAAGGAGGAGCTGTTCCGCGCCGTCATCCGGCGCGAGGGCCGGGCCGTCCTCGCGGCCGTCGCCGGTGCCGTCGAACCGGACGCCCCGGCCGACCGGCAGTTGTGGAGCGGACTGCGGGGCTTCTTCGCCCACACCGCGGACCACCCCGACGGCTGGACCGTCCTCCACCAGCAGGCGCGCACGCACGGGGAGCCCTTCGCGCGGGAGGTGGCCGCGATGCGGGCGGAGATCACCGCGTATGTGACCGAACTGGTCCGGGCGGCCGC
>NZ_JCANQV010000583.1:0-1556 GCF_059553635.1 Candidatus Streptomyces philanthi | reverse complement strand
GCGGGTCGCTCGGCCCGGCGCCCGTCCCCCGGCCGCCCGGAGTACGCCGCAAGGAGGCTGTCGGCGGGTCGTCGTCAGTGGCCGGATCAGGGCCCTGGCCGGGAGTACGGGGAACGGCGGGGCGTCCGGATTCGGTGCTCACCGCGCCCCCTTGTGCCGCCGAGTCCCGGCCCGAGCGGCAATCGGGCCAGGACGGTTCGTATCCGGACATCGTGCCGTTGACCAGCGGCCGCGGCGTCCCGCCACTTTACGGGCTGCCGGTGGCGGCCCTCCAACTCCGTGTCCGGTCTGTCGGGAACTCTCCCCTACCCAGCGGTAGCGCTCTCTGGCAGGCTGCGGCCATGTCCCGTCACTCCGTCGGCACCGCTGATGTCGCCCGCCTCGACCGGGCCACCAAGGGTCTGGACGCGCCGCTGGCCGTCGTCGATCTCCGAGCGTTCGACGCCAACGCCGCCGATCTGGTGCGCCGGGCCCGGGGCAAGCCGGTCCGGGTGGCGAGCAAGTCGGTGCGCTGCCGGGCGTTGCTGGAGCGGGTGCTGGCGCGGGACGGCTTCGCCGGGATCATGTCGTTCACGCTCGCCGAGTCGCTGTGGCTGGCGCGGTCCGGTTTCCCGGACGTACTGCTGGCGTATCCGTCGGCCGACCGGGCCGGGTTCGCGGAGCTGACCTCGGACGCGGGGCTGGCGGCGGCGGTGACGGTGATGGCGGACGATCCGGCGCAGCTCGACCTGATCGACGCGGCGCGCCCGCCGGGCGGCGGCGCGGAGGTGCGGGTGTGTCTGGAGTGGGACGCGGCGTACCGGCCGTTGGGGGGCGCGGTGCGGGTGGGTGCGCGTCGTTCGCCGTTGCGGCGTCCGGGTGATCTGGCGGACATGGCGCGGACGGTGGTCGGCCGCCGTGGTTTCCGGCTGGTGGGCCTGATGGCGTACGAGGCGCATGTGGCGGGGGTGGGGGACGAGGCCGAGGGCCGTCCGGTGCGCTCGCGGGCCGTGCGGACGGTGCAGACGGCGGCGCGCCGGGAGCTGGGGCGGCGGCGCTGGGAGGCGGTGCGGGCGGTCCGGGAGGTGGCGCCGCGGCTGGAGTTCGTCAACGGCGGCGGTACGGGGAGTGTGCAGCACACGGCGGCGGAGGCGGCGGTCACGGAGATCGCGGCGGGCTCGGGGCTGTACGTCCCGCGTCTCTTCGACCACTACCGCTCGTTCCGCGGGCGGCCCGCGGCGTTCTTCGCGCAGCCGGTGGTGCGGCGGCCGGGGCCGGGGGTGGTGACGGTGCTGGGCGGCGGCTATCCGGCGTCGGGGGCCGCGGGGACGGACCGGCTGCCGGTGCCGTGCTTCCCGGAGGGGCTGCGCTACGACCCGCAGGAGGGGGCGGGCGAGGTGCAGACGCCGCTGCTGGGGCCGGCCGCCGACGGGCTGGAGGTGGGCGGCAGGGTGTGGTTCCGGCACGCCAAGGCGGGTGAACTGTGCGAGCGGTTCGCCGAGTTGCTGCTGGTGGACGGGGACCGGGTGGTGGCAACGGTGCCGACGTACCGCGGTGAGGGCAGGACGTTCCTGTGA
>NZ_JCANQV010000582.1:0-1558 GCF_059553635.1 Candidatus Streptomyces philanthi | reverse complement strand
CGCCGTGCGCGCCCTGCCGCGCCTCGTGCGCCAGCGCGGCGCGGGCGTCGGTGAGGTGCATCGGGCCGTAACCGCCCGACACACTGGGCGCGCCGCCATGGCCGTCCCAGCGCGACTCCAGGTACGCGACACCCAGCAGGACGTCGCGCGGGACGTGGTAGCGGGCGGCGGCTTCGGTGAAGGCCCGCTGGAGCGTGTCCGGGCCGTCCCCGGCGGTGTCCGCGGGCGGCGCGGCGGCCGAGAGCAGCGGCAGCAGCAGCGCCGCGGCCGCGACGGCGGCGGCACCGGGCCTGAGCCGGACGGGGCGGGTGGTTCTCTTCTCGTCTTCCGGTACGGACTCTTGCAAGAAAACCTCCTGGGACCGGGTGGGGGGAGCCGGGCGGGTGATGCGCAAGCGTTTTCCGGGGCCCTAGAGGTATCGGCTGGCCGACGATCCGTCAATCACTGTCCACACCACGGATGCCGCACGTCAGCGCCTCGTTCGCGGCGCCTTCCGCGGTGCGGGGGCCTGGCCTGCGGCGCGTCAGTGGCGTGGACCAATGAGCGGCCCGGGAAAGCCGCTCGGTCCGCACATGCCGGAGCGGCGCACCCGTGAGGGGTACGCCGCTCCAAGGGGCTTGACGGGGAGTCGGTCAGCGGGTGCCGACCGCCGCCCGCACCGCCCGCCGTGCCATCTGGCAGTCGTCGTGCAGACGGCGCAGCAGCAGCCGCTGCTCCTCACCCGCCCCGGGAACCACCGGGGCGCCCGGGGCCGACGCCGACGGGGCGGGCTCCCGCATCGTCCGCTGCACCGCGGACTCGTACCGCCGGATCTCGCGGGTGAGCACCAGCATCAGGTTCACCAGGAACGCGTCCCGTGCCGCCGTCCCCGCCGCCTGGGCGAGCTGGCTGATCCGGCGCCGCGCCACGGGGGCGTCACCGAGCACCGACCACAGCGTCGCCAGGTCGTAGCCCGGCAGGTACCACCCGGCGCTGTCCCAGTCCAGCAGCGCCGGACCGGCGGGGGAGAGCAGTACGTTGTTCAGCAGCGCGTCCCCGTGGCAGAACTGCCCCTGGGTGTGCGCGAGACCGCGCAGCAGCTTCTGGAGGTCGCCCATGTCCCGGTCGGTGAGCAGCCCCAGGTCGTGGTAGCGGCCGATGCGGCGGCCGTAGTCCAGCGGCGCGTCGAACAGCCCGGCCGGCGGACGCCACAGATTGAGCCGGCACACCGCCGTCAGCACGGCCCGTACGTCCGCCCGGGGCGGCGCCTCCGCCGGATGCCGCTGCGGCGCCGCCACCCGGCCCGGCATCCGCTCCACGACCAGCGTGCAGTTGTCCGGGTCGGCCGCGACCAGCCGCGGCACCCGGACCGGCGGACGGTGCCGGACGAACGCCCGGTACGCCGCTATTTCCTGCCGGAACCGGTCGACTCGCACCGGCGAGTGGTCCAGTAAGCACTTCGCGACCGCGTTCGCCCGGCCGGTCGTCCCCACCAGCAGGACGCACGGACCGCCGCGCCGCAGCACCTGGACGGGGTGGAACTCCGGGCAGATGCGCTGCACCAGGGCGACGGCCGCCC
>NZ_JCANQV010000581.1:0-1563 GCF_059553635.1 Candidatus Streptomyces philanthi | reverse complement strand
CCTGCGGCGGATGGGTGATGCCGTGCACCACGGCGGCCAGCGCGCCGCCGATGAGCGGGGCGACGATGAACAGCCACAGCTGGGTGAGGGCCGCTCCCCCGGCGAACACGGCCGGGCCGATGCTGCGGGCCGGGTTGACGGACGTGCCGGTCAGCGGGATGCCGATGAGGTGGGCGGTGGCGAGCGCCAGACCGATCGCCAGGCCCGCGAAGCCGGCCGCCGCCGCCTTGTGCGTGGCGGCCAGCACGACGTAGACGAACATGAACGTCAGGATGATCTCGGCGACGATGGCGCCACCGGTGTTGAGGTGGACCGCCGAGCGGTCGCCCCAGCCGTTCGAGCCGAACGCCTCGTAGGTCCGCAGTCCCGGTACCTGCTTGGCGACCAGGAACAGCAGCGCGGCGCCGACGATGCCGCCCAGGACCTGGGCGATCCAGTACTCGACGGCCGTACGGACGGTGATGCGGCGGGCCAGCAGCATGCCCAGCGTCACCGCGGGATTGATGTGGCTCCCCGAGATCGGGCCGATGGCGTAGACCATCGCCAGCATGATGAAGCCGAACGCCAGGGCGATGCCGAACGTCCCGATGTACTCGCCCGCCAGCACGGCCGCGCCGACGGCGAAGAACACCAGGAGCAGCGTGCCGAGGAATTCCGCTACGACCGGACGGATCTCCGTGGTCTCCATGGGGGCTCTCCTCGCGTGGATCTTGAGCTCTCCTCCGCATTGTGGGCCGCGGAAGGCGAACGCGCCCGCCGAGAAGCGGCGGCACCGGCGAGGAGGGCCCCGGCCCCGGAGAGGGGCGGCCCCGGTCAGCGGCGGAAGAAGGGCTCCCCCGCCGGGCCCGCGCCGGGCGGCAGCAGGGCGAGGTCGAGGCCGCGCACCAGGCGGGCGCGCAGCGTCTCGTCGGCGGCGAGGGCCCTAGCGAGCCGCTGGACGGCCTCGGCCGCCCCGGCGCCGGGGGCCAGGCCGACGGCGAGGGTGCCGTCGGTCTCGGCGGACGGCACGAGGTGGGCGGTGACGACGTCGGCCTCCGCGTCGAGGAGGGCGCGCAGCGCCTCGGTGACGGCGGGGTCGGCGAGCGGGCCGGGGTCGTGGCGGCCCTCGGCCAGGGCGCGCAGGGCGGGGCCGGTGAGGGGGTAGGTGACGGGGCCCGCGACGTCGACGACGAGGGTGTCGGCCTGTTCGTGGGCGGTGGCGCGCAGCGCCTGCCGGAGCGGTACCGCCACCGGGCGGGCGTCGGGGCGCCAGCGGTGCAGGGTCTCCATGGAGGTGAAGGCGGGCAGCGCGCGTCGGCCGTCGGGGGCCTGGAGGGTGGGGACCGCCATGTCGCTGGTCTTCTCGCGGCGCAGTCCGTCGGGGCCGGTCTCGGTCTCGCCGAGCACCGCGACGACCGGGACCAGGACGCGGGCGTCGGCCAGCTTCGCGAGGAGGTCCGGTTCGGTGGAGGGGTCCCGGTCGTAGGCGGCCAGGGCCGCGGCGAGTGCCGGGTCGGCGGAGCCGTCGTCGTCGGAGAAACCGGGGTCCGGGATGTTCTTGAGCGCCACGGGGCGAGCCTAGCG
>NZ_JCANQV010000580.1:0-1564 GCF_059553635.1 Candidatus Streptomyces philanthi | reverse complement strand
AGCGACCCGGGGCGCCAGCGCAGCCACAGCCGCAGCAGGAAGCCCATCAGACGGTCCTCGGCCCAGGTCATCGCCGGTTCGGTCCACGGCAGGGCCAGCAGCACCAGCAGCCCGGCGGCCCAGCCGAGCAGCACATCGCTGACCCAGTGCGTACCGAGGTAGACGGTGGTCATGCCGACGCCCAGCGCGCCCAGCGCGGCGATCACCGACAGGATGCGGCGGCGCAGCGGGGTGGTCGCCAGATAGGCGAGCACGCCCCAGGTGACCACGGCGTTCGCGGTGTGACCGGAGGGGAATATATCGCCGCCGAGCCACATCTCGTTCGAGCCGACCACCGTCGCGTAGTGCGGCCCCAACCGTCCCATGCCGATCTTGGCGGCGCCCACCGTCATGTTCAGCAGCAGCAGCGAGGCGCCCAGCACCAGCAGCGGGTGGAGGTTGCGCTGCCGCCAGCAGCGCCAGCCCAGCCAGGCCGCCACCGCCACGGCGGTCGGCCCGCGCTGCCCCAGGACGACGAAGTAGTCGAGGAAGGCGTGGATCGACGGCCACTGCTTGTACGGCCGGAAGAACATGACCTGCCAGTCGAAGGTGACCAGCCACGAGGAGAACAGCACCCCGGCGACGATCGCGAAGTACACCGCCAGCGTGCCCCAGAACAGCCAACGGCGGGTCGGGGTCATACGCGGCCGGTCGCGATCGGCTGGGCGCTCCTCCATCTGGTCGAGCTTGTCATCGGTACGCACTCAAACGACGTTACCGCGTGTGATGTAGTCACCCGGTCAATCCGTCGGCTTTGTAATGACGATGTGATGTGGAATGTGCCCGGATTGAGACCACGGGATGCCTGCCGGTCAATGAATTCGAAGTGATTCCGATTAGCTTTCCGGTGACGCATGCCACGATGCCATGTGCTTTATCTGTTTTTCTTCGCGGAATTCCGTCGTGTAGGTACTGGGGTGTCGTACGGGGTTTCGGTGCCGGGTACGGAGCGGGGTCCCCCGGTCACCGGTGGCGTCCGGCCGCGCTCACGGCGGCCCCGAGCCGTTGAGCCAGAACGCCCCGTAGACCGCGGAGCCCGCGGCGACCGCGCCGACCAGCAGCGCGGCCCGCCCCGGCCGCCACCGCGCGAGGCCCGCCGCGAGCGGCAGCAGCAGCGGGTACGCCGGCAGCATCAGCCGCGGCTTGGACCCGAAGTACCCCTTGGCGGTGAGCGCCGCCGCCAGCACCAGCCCGCCGTAGACCAGCAGCGGCAGCGGGTCGCGCCGCCGCACCCCCAGCACGTACGCCCAGACCACCAGCGCGACCCCGGCCGTCAGCGCGATCCCGGCGAGGACCTGCCCGTGGGTGAACAGGCGGCCGGTGAAGGCGGCGAACGCGAGACCGCCGTCGAAGCCGTTGCCCCAGCCGCCCTGGACGTCCAGATAACCGGTGAGACCGCCCCTGCGCGCCCCCACCCACAGCACGTAGCCGCACCACCCGAGGGGCGCGAGCAGCACCCCGCACCACATCCCCGGGCGCCGCCGCCAGGCCGTGCCGAGGGGGACGCCCCCCTCCCGCGCCTGGC
>NZ_JCANQV010000579.1:0-1565 GCF_059553635.1 Candidatus Streptomyces philanthi | reverse complement strand
TCGGCGCCGGTCAGCGGCGCGGTGCCCAGCGCGTCGGCCTCGCGCGGGTCGGGGTGGTAGGCGGCCTCCAGCAGCGCGGCGCCGTCCGGCTCGTGGCGGCCGGGGGCGGCCACGCCGTCCCATTCCCGTACCCGGGCCCGCGTCCCGTAGGCGGTGAGGAGTGCGTCGTACGGGCCGACGGCGGCGATGCGGTCGCCGTCGACGGCCACCGCGTGTCCGGGGACGGCCGGGCCGTCCGGCGTCGCCCGTACCGCGCGTACCCGGTGGATCGTCAGCACGGAGTGGTCGGTTCCTCCTCGGCGGCGCCGCGGTGCGCGGTCGTCAGTCGGCGTCGACGAGCGTGAGCTCGGGGTGGGCGGTGCCGCCGGCCAGGGCGGTGGACGACAGGTGGGAGACGACGCGGTCGTCGACGGGGTCGTTTGCCGGGTCGTCGTGCACGACGAGGTGCTCGTAGGTGGTGGAGCGCTGGGCGGGCACCCGGTCGGCCCTGCGGATCAGGTCGAGCAGCTCCATGCGGTTGGAGCGGTGCTTGGCGCCCGCGGAGGAGACGACGTTCTCCTCCAGCATCACCGAGCCGAGGTCGTCGGCGCCGTAGTGCAGCGACAGCTGGCCGACCTCCTTGCCGGTGGTCAGCCACGAGCCCTGGATGTGGGCGATGTTGTCGAAGAAGATCCGGGCGAGGGCGATCATCCGCAGGTACTCGAACAGGGTGGCCTGCGTGCGGCCCTTCAGGTGGTTGTTCTCCGGCTGGTAGGTGTACGGGATGAAGGCGCGGAAGCCGCCCGTACGGTCCTGGACGTCGCGGATCATGCGCAGGTGCTCGATGCGCTCGGCGTTGGTCTCGCCGGTGCCCATCAGCATCGTGGAGGTGGACTCGACGCCGAGGCCGTGCGCCGTCTCCATGATCTCCAGCCAGCGCTCGCCGGACTCCTTCAGCGGGGCGATGGCCTTGCGGGGGCGCTCGGGCAGCAGCTCGGCGCCGGCGCCCGCGAAGGAGTCGAGGCCCGCGGCGTGGATGCGCGTGATGGCCTCCTCGACGGACACCTTGGAGATCCGGGCCATGTGCTCGACCTCGGACGCGCCCAGCGAGTGGATGACGAGCTGGGGGAACTCCTTCTTGATGGCCGAGAAGTGCTTCTCGTAGTACTCGACGCCGTAGTCGGGGTGGTGGCCGCCCTGGAACATGATCTGGGTGCCGCCCAGCTCGACGGTCTCGGCGCAGCGGCGCAGGATGTCGTCGAGGTCGCGGGTCCAGCCCTTGGCGGTGTCCTTGGGGGCGGCGTAGAACGCGCAGAAGCGGCAGGCCGTCACGCAGACATTGGTGTAGTTGATGTTGCGTTCGATGATGTACGTCGCGATGTGCTCGGTGCCGGCGTAGCGGCGGCGGCGTACGGCGTCGGCGGCCCGGCCCAGGGCGTGCAGCGGCGCGAAGCGGTAGACGTCGAGCGCTTCCTCCGGGGTGATGCGGCCGCCCTGTGCGGCGCGGTCGAGTACGGACTGGAGGTCGGCGTTCTCGGTCACCGGGCGTCCCTTTCGGAGGGGGGCATAACGACCGATCCAGCCTA
>NZ_JCANQV010000578.1:0-1598 GCF_059553635.1 Candidatus Streptomyces philanthi | reverse complement strand
CATGCGCACGCCCCGGCGCGTACACCACCCGGCACGCCCCTTCCGTTCCCCGAGCGCTCACGCGCCCCCCGGTACCCGCGTCCGGCCGGGTGGCGACGACCGCCCCGCGCTCACGCGCCGGCGGGCCGTACCACCCACTCCCCGCGCCGCATCACGCCCGCCACCTCGTACGACGACGCGTCGAGGATCACCAGGTCGGCGTCCTTGCCGGGCTCCAGGGAGCCGGTGCGGTCGTCGATGCCCAGGAGGCGGGCGGGGGTGGCCGACAGGGACTGGACGGCCTGCTCGACCGTCAGGCCGTCGAGGGTCACGGCGCGCCGGAAGGCCCGGTCGAGGGTGAGGGTGGAACCGGCGATGGAGCCGGCCGTCGGGCCCTCGCTGATGCGGGCGACACCGTCCTTGACCTCGACCCGCATCGGGCCGAGCGGGTACATCCCGTCGCTCATCCCGGCGGCGCCCATCGCGTCGGTGATGAACGCGACGCGTGCGGCGCCCGCGTCACGGAACGCCATCTCCAGGACGGCGGGGTGCAGATGGGTGCCGTCGTTGATCAGCTCGACGGTGATCCGCTCGTCCTCCAGGAGCGCCGCGATCGGGCCGGGCGCGCGGTGGGCGAGCGGCGGCATGGCGTTGAAGAGGTGGGTGGCGACGGTGGCCCCGGCGTCGATGGCCTCGCGGGCCGCGTCGTACGTGGAGTCGGTGTGGCCGATCGCCGCGATCACCCCGGCGTCGGCGAGCAGCCGTACGGACTCCAGGCCGCCGGGCAGCTCGGGCGCGAGGGTCATCATCCGGGCGGTGCCGCGGGCGGCGTCGACGAGCTTGCGGACGTCGGCCGGGTCGGGGTCGCGCAGCAGCTCGGGCCGGTGGGCGCCGCAGCGGTGCGGGGAGATGAACGGGCCCTCGAAGTGGATGCCGGCGAGATCGCCCTGCTGGGTCAGTTCGGCGAGGACGGCGGCCTGCCGCGCCAGGTCGTCCAGGTCGCCGGTGACGGTGGAGGCGGCCATCGAGGTGGTGCCGTGGCGCCGGTGGGTGGCGACGACGGTCAGGCACTCCTCGGGGTCGGCGGAGGAGAAGGAGCCGCCGCCCCCGCCGTGGACGTGCATGTCGACGAAGCCGGGGACGACGAGATGCCCGGTGAGATCGAGGACGGTGTCGCCGGGGCGGGCGCCGGTGTCCGCGTCCCGGTCGGTGGCGCGGCTGCCGAGGGCGGCGATGCGGCCGTCCTCGACGGTGAGGCGGGCGTCGACGACGCCGGAGGGCCGGGCGACACGGGCGCCGGCCAGGACGGTGCGCCGGGGAAGACCGGTGGGACCCGTGGACTGTTGCTGTGCCATCAGGCGGTTACCTCCGTGGAGAGAAGATCCCGGGCGAGCAGTCCTGCGCCCAGGCATCCGGCGGCGTCCCCGAGGGCCGCCGGAACGATCGAGGGGACGCGCTGGAAGGTCAGCCGGCGGTGGACGGCCTCACGCAGCGGTGTGAAGAGGGTGTCGCCCGCCTCGGCGAGCCCGCCGCCGATGATGATCGTCCGCGGGTCGAGCAGGGTGAGGCCGGTGACCAGGCCGTCGGCGAGGGCGTCCACGGCCCGCTGCCAGACCTCG
>NZ_JCANQV010000577.1:0-1607 GCF_059553635.1 Candidatus Streptomyces philanthi | reverse complement strand
GTCGTTTGCGCGACCACCCCTGGGAGGGGGGTTGGGGGGTTCGTTGTGGCTGATGGGGGAGGTCGGGTGACGGGTGGCGGGACCACGGGCCTTCCCGTTTACCCTTCCGCCCACCCGGGCGGAGACCGCTTCACATACGGGAGGTGGTGGGGTGCGGGGTGTGTGGCGCGGACGTAAAGCGCAGCAGTCCGCGTCACACACCCCGCACCCCCACCACAGGCACCACGGACCACCTCGCGGTCCCCGGCGCCGGACCTCCCCCGCCCGCCGCAGGCGGGCAAAGCCGCAGCGGCCGGAGGGCCAGCGTCAGCTGTGGCCGAGCTCCTCGGCCGGGCCCGTCTCCTCGACGGAGCCGCCGGGCTCGGGGCGGATCGTCACCGGTTCGACGACGGTCTCGTCGACCACCGGTTCGGCGGGGCGCGGGGTGCGGGGCATGACGGCGGCCTCGGAGTGGGCGCCGCAGCCGTAGGTGAGGGAGACGACGCGGCCGTCGGCGGGGGCGAACTCGTTGGCGCACACGCCGAACGCCTGGCGCAGGGAGCCGGCGAGCGGGGTGAGGAAGCCGCAGGTCATGCAGGTGGCGGGGGCCGCCTGGGCCATCGGGGTCTTGGCGCCGAACGCCTCTTCCCAGCGGTCGGCGGCAGTGTGCAGGCCGTAGCGGGACAGGACCCGGGCGCGGCCCATGCCCATCTCCTGGGCGAGGTCGGCGATGCCGCCGCGGGCGGGGGCGGGCTGGACGGCGGGCGAGCCGGGGACGACCTCGGCCTCCTCGGCCTCGGCGACGTCGGCGGCCATGCCTTCGGCGACGGCGGAGTTCGGGGGCGGGGTGTCGTCGCCGGTGTAGCCGGGCTCCAGGCGCAGGTCGTCGGCCTGGGTGGGCAGCAGGTCGCCGGGGCCGAGGTCGCCGGGGCGCAGGCGCTCGCTCCACGGGACCCATTCGGGGGCGAGGACGGCGTCGGGTCCGGGCAGCAGGACGGACTCGTCGAGGGTGACGGTCTTGGCGCGGGAGGCGCGGGCGACGGTGACGGCCCAGCGCCAGCCGCGGTAGCCGGCCTCCTCGCAGGCGAAGAGGTGCGTGACGACGCGGTCCCCGTCGGCGACCGCGCCGAGGTGCTCACCGACGGTGCCGGGCAGCGCGGTCTCCTCGGCGGCCGCACGGGCAAGGTCGACCGCCTCGGCGCACAGGCGGTCCGGGGTACGGCTTCGCATCGCAGCACTCACAAGAATCGATTCTCTCTTCCACGCCGTGTCACGGGTGCGCCGGCCGGAGCCGTCCGTTCCGTCCGGACGACCGGCGGGGCCGGGGCGGGCGGAGCGGACCTGGGGACCGCGTCGACGTCCGTGCCCGGTCGGTCGGCCGAGCGCACCTCTCATGTCCCATTCTGCGGGATCGTCGGAAGGCGCGCGGCCGAGATCGACCGCCGGTGGCGCGCTACACACGCTACCCCTTCACCCGTCGGTGATCCCCCGGTGGGAGCGGCAATTGTCCCCGGCGCCGACCGGACCGCCGGACACCCTCCGCGCCAAGGAGGAGAAACCACCATTTCTCGGGCGGGTTCGGGGCAAGATGGCCGGGTGGCTGCCGCGAGGGCGTCCGGGGTGCCGCG
>NZ_JCANQV010000576.1:0-1616 GCF_059553635.1 Candidatus Streptomyces philanthi | reverse complement strand
GGGGCCGTCGGCCTCGTCCTCCGGCGTCCCGGTGTCCGGTTCGTCGATGTCCAGCGGGGGCATGCCGGCCAGGGCGGGCAGCAGCTCGCGGAGGCGGGCGGCCATCTCGGGGGCGCGCAGCCGGGAGGCGGGCGCCTTGGCCAGGCACTGCACCAGCAGCTGCCACAGTTCGTCGGGGATGCCGGGCAGGGGGGCGACGCGCTCGGTGACATGGCGGCGCAGGACGGCGCCGGGGTGGCCGCCGCCGAAGGGGGTGAAGCCGGCGAGCATCTCGTAGAGGACGGTCGCCAGGGCGTAGACGTCGACGGAGGCGCGCGGCGGCAGGCCCTCGATGATCTCCGGGGCGAGGTAGTCGGGGGTGCCGATGACCTTGGTGGCGCGGGTGCGGCGGGGGGAGTCGACGAGGCGGGCGATGCCGAAGTCGGTGAGGAGTGCGGGGTGGGCGCCGCCGGGGCCGAGGGGGCCCTGCATGTCGAGGAGGACGTTCTCGGGCTTGACGTCGCGGTGCACGATGCGGGCGGCGTGCGCGGCGGCGAGGCCGTCGGCGACGTCGGCGGCGATGGCGACGGCCGCCTCGGGGGCCAGGCGCCGTTCGTGCTCCAGGCGGGTGCGCAGGTCGGTGCCCCGGACGAGGTCCATCACCAGGGCGAGGTCGTTGCCGTCGACGACCAGGTCGCGGACGCCGACGACGTGCGGGTGGTCCAGGCTGAGCAGGGCCGTGCGTTCCTGGACGAAGCGGCCGACGAGTTCCTGGTCGGAGGCGAGGTCCTCGCGCAACAGCTTGATGGCCACGGCCCCTTCGGGCCCCTCGCCGAGCCATACCGTGCCGGCACTGCCCCGTCCCAGGATCTGGTGGGCGGTGTACCTGCTGCCGATCTTCCGTGCCAAGACTGCTCCGACGTGTCGGGCCCCCGGACGTCCCTCGGGGGCTGAGGTTGCCGTCAAAGCTACGCGGCTCTCGGGGGCGGGGCGTCCCTGAGGGCGGGCCTCTCCCCGTCCGTGCCGGGAATTCACCGCCTGGATGTCGACAAAACCACTGAGGTGACGCCAGGCCGGGGCGGATGCGGTGTTCCCGGGGCGGACATCGGCCCGGCCCGGGAACACCCGCGTCAGAACAGCTGCCGGACGGAGTCCCGCAGGTTCCCGAAGAGGTTCGAGACCTGCGAGAGGAATCCTTGGGTCGAACCGACCCACTGCTGGAGCGGGGTCAGCTCCCAGATCAGCCAGCTCGCCACGAACAGGATGACCAGGGTGAACAGGCAGCCCTTCAGGCACCCCAGACCGGGGATGCGCATCGGGTTGGCGCTGCGCCGCCGGGGCTCGCGCGGCGGCCGGGGCTCCCGGGCGGGCCGGGGTTCCGGGGCGGGCGGGCGCTGCGGTTCGTAGTGCTGCGGCGGGGGCTCCTGGCGGCGCTGCGGGGCGGGCGGCTGCTGCGGCGCGTACGGCGCGGGCTGCCGGTAGGGCGGCGGAGGCTGCTGCCGGTACTGCGGCTGCGGGGGCGGCGGTTGCTGCCGGTACTGGGGCGGCTGCTGCTGCGGCTGCGGGGGCTGCGGCGCGGGACGGCGCTGCGGACGGCGGCGCAGCGGGTCGTCCTCGGGCGAGAGGTACTGGAGCTG
>NZ_JCANQV010000575.1:0-1618 GCF_059553635.1 Candidatus Streptomyces philanthi | reverse complement strand
GTAGCCGTACTCGAAGGCGTCGGCGGCGGACTTCAGGACGCAGCTCTCGGTGGCGATTCCGCAGAAGACCAGGTCGGTCCAACCGGACTGGCGTATCAGCTCGGTAGCTTCGGGGGTGAAGAGCGTGTACCCGGTCTTGTCGATGACCGCATGCGCTCGGGCAGAGGCTTCGAACAGTTCCGGGACGATGTCGGTCTCCGGCGGCTTCTGGAGTCGGCGCCACTCGAAGAAGCGCTCGTAGGGGCTGTCCGCGTAGTTGAAGTAGCGGGTGAAGACCACCGGGCGGCCGGCGGCGGACCATTGGGCCACCAGGTCCGAGACCGCGGATACGGCATGGCGGCTGTGATGGTTCACGAAGCCGTTCTGCACGTCGATCACAATCAGCGCGGCGCTGCCGATGTCCATCCGCTCTCTCCTGCCCTGTGTTCTCACCCGACGCTCTCGCGCAGAGCGTCCTGCGTGGCGCGTAGCCGTTCGGCCAGGCCGCTGGTCCTCATGATGGCCTCGCGCATCAGAACGTGCTGCGCGGTCTCCTGTGCGCGGGCCGTGGTGAGCCGGGAGTACGCGGCGCGCAGGAAGCGCCAGCCGTACTGCTCGGGCATGGAGGGGTCCTGCCCGTCCTCGATCATCTGCTGGATCTGGTGGGTGAAGCACCACAGCGCCTGGACCGTCAGTTCGCAGGTGACCAGCTCGTCGACGGTGAGGCTCCGCTCGTGGGAGAGGGACGCGTACGCGACGCCGGACCAGCCCGCGTAGCCGGCGGAGACTCCGCGTACGCCGAAGGACACGATGTCCGGGTGATCGAAGCCGGTGGCCAGGAGGGATGCCTCGACCGTGCCGTCGAGCGGTGCGGGCCCGCCCGGAGCGCCGCGGTCGACCAGAACCGAGGGCGTGGACAGCAGGCGCAGGGCGGTGTCGTAGGAGCTGCTGGTCCAAGGGCTGGAGGTGAGCCAGTACAGGGAGAGGACGTACTCGGGGCCAGGCGTGCGGGAGTGGTCCTCGTCCAGAAGGTCACGGAGCTTCTCGCGGGCCCAGGGCAGATCGGTGGCGTAGGACCGGTAGCGCCACACGGCGAGTTCGGTGAGCGAGGCCGGTTCGTGCGGCTGGACGAGGTGGTAGACGGCAACGCCGCATGCGAAGACGTGGAGGACGCACTTCCGCGCTTCCGGGTGATCCACAGGAGCGGCCGAGGACTCCAGCCACTCCGTCCCCGCACCCGGCGTCATGTGGGCGCGGAGCCGGCGGGCGCGCTCGACACCGATGAAGACGGGCAGGAACTTGTGGGAGTCGACTCCGATCCGTCCGACGGCAGACGGGCCGCCGGCGTTCATGCCCAGGGCTGCGGCGAACCGGGCCTTCGCGTCATCTGACGCACGGCCGAGTGCCGTGTCGAGGACTGCCTGTGATTCGGCACGGGGCTGGTACCCCACGCCACCGCCTTCCCAGTTCGACACGGTCCGGTCGCTGACGCCCAGGTACGCGGCGAAATCGCGAAGGCTCATGCGCAGGGCGTCGCGCAACAGGCGGGCCTCCCGGCCGGACCATCGCTGCACCATGACCACCGTCGTCGTCCCCCTTTCCGCCGTCCGGTGGAGCGCCGAAACGCCCAGCGTAGCGA
>NZ_JCANQV010000574.1:0-1618 GCF_059553635.1 Candidatus Streptomyces philanthi | reverse complement strand
CGTTCCTCGACGGGCTGCGCGCCCGCGGCGTGCTGGGCCTCTCTGTGCCGCAGGTAGTCCGCGGCGCGCGGGGCGAGGTCGGGCCGCTGCTCGACGGCGGAACGGACCCAGCCGCGCAGCCAGGTCAGGGCCAGCTCCGGGTGGCCGGGGCCGAGACGCCAGGGGCTGGGGCGGGTGGTGACCGTCGCACCGTGCCGGGTGAAGGCCGCGGCGGCGGTGGCGGTGGCGTCCGGGCCCAGGAGGGTACGGCCGCCCGCGGTGCGCCGCTGGTGGTCGTTGAAGGCGGCGGTCAGTTCGGCGTCGAGGGGGTCGGCGGGGGTCAGCCGGGGTTGTCCGGTGACGGTGAGCGCGAACAGGGCCGGGCAGCCGGCGCCGGTGACGGCCCGGACGAGGGAGGTGATCTCGTCGGCGGTGAGCATGTCGAGCAGGGCCGACGCGGTCACCAGGGAGGTCCCGGCGAGGTCGGCGGCGGTCAGGACGGCGAGGTCGCCGTGCTCGGTGGCGGCCGTGACGGGGCTGCCGTCCCCGGCGGCGCCGGGCAGGGTGCGGGCGGCGACGGCGAGCAGTCCCGGGTCGTGGTCGTGGAGCACCCAGTGCTGGGGGCCGGGGAGGCGGGGGGCGAGCCAGCGGCCGAGGGAGCCGGTGCCGCAGCCGAGGTCGCGGACGCGCAGCGGCCCCGGTCCGAGCCGCGGGCGCAGGGCGTCGAGGAGGGTGAGGTCGCGGGCGGCGGCGTCGGCGGGCTCGCGCAACTCCAGCCACTGGCTGGTGTACCGGGCGGTTTCGGTGGCGCTCAACGGGTCCTCCGGGGCTCCGGCGTCGGCATGGCGTCCAGCACTCCGGCCAGCGCACGGGCCGTTGTGTCCCACCCCGTCAGCATCGCACGCCGGGCGCGGGCGGCGCTCCGCGACCGCTCGCGGAGCGCGGCGTCCGCCAGCCAGCGCCGCAGCGCGCCGGGGAGGGCGTCCGGGTCGGACGGGGGCACGAGGACGCCGGGCACGGTGCCGTCGGGGGCCCGGCCCGCGGCCTCCGGTACGCCGTCGACGGCACGGGCCAGGACGGGAATGCCGCGGGCCAGCGCCTCGGTGACGACCATGCCGTAGGGCTCGGCGGACGAGGTGAGCACCAGCAGGTCGGCGGCGGCGTACGCGGCGTCGAGGTCCGGGCCGGTGCGGGGGCCGGTGAAGCGGACGCGGCCGTCCAGGCCGTGCGCGGTGACGAGGGCGCGCAGCCGGGCGGTGTGCGCCGGGTCGCGGTCGAGCGCGCCGGCGCAGGTCAGGTGCCAGGGCAGGTCGCGGAGGGCGGCGAGCGCCGTCACCAGGTGGTGGTGGCCCTTGCGGGGGGTGACGGCCGCGACGCACAGCAGGCGGGTGGCGCCGTCGGTGCCGGGGGCGAGGGGTGCCGGGTCGGTGCCCGGTGGTGCGACATGGACACGGCGGTCCGGGAGCTGATGGCGCGTCACGAGCGTACGGGCGGTGTGCCGGCTGGTGGCGACGACGGCGTGCGCGAGGTGCAGGGTGCGGCGTTCCGCGGCGTCCAGGGCGACCGGGTCGCCGGGGCCGGGTTCGTCGGCGAGCGGGAGGTGCACCAGGACGGCGAGGCGCAGCCGGGCGGCCTGCGG
>NZ_JCANQV010000573.1:0-1637 GCF_059553635.1 Candidatus Streptomyces philanthi | reverse complement strand
CCCCAGCGGCGCCCCCGTCGGCTCCAGCAGCCCCCGCCCCGCCTTCACCAGACGCTCCGGGCCCTCGTAGACGCCCCAGTCCAGATCGTCGTCCGCCAGCAGCACCGGCAGCAGCACCCGCACCCCCGCGGCGCGCAGCCCGTCGAGCAGCTCCCGCGTGGACGGCTCGCGCCCCACCGACACATACGCCGCGACGGTGCGCGCCCCCGCCACCTCGGGCAGCGCCAGCGCCCGCCGGGCCAGCTCCGGGCCCGCCCCCGCCAGGACCGCGGACGGCAGCGCGTTCCGCGTCCGCAGAAGATCCCGGCGCAACCTGAGCTTTCTCTCGTGGTCCGTGCTCACCGTGTGCTCTTGCTCCCCACTCGTGCCGAAAGGGCCGGTACCCTCATGATCTCTCCGGATGGGCCGGTTATCGTTCTGCGCATGACTCCATCGCATACCCGGATCAGCAAGGCTGTCATCCCGGCGGCCGGCCTCGGAACCCGGTTCCTCCCGGCGACCAAGGCCACTCCCAAGGAGATGCTCCCGGTCGTCGACAAGCCCGCCATCCAGTACGTGGTGGAAGAGGCCGCGGCGGCCGGTCTCGCCGACGTCCTCATGGTCACCGGCCGCAACAAGCGTCCCCTTGAGGACCATTTCGACCGCAACCACGAGCTGGAGGAGGCCCTCGACCGCAAGGGCGACGCCTCCCGCCTCGCCAAGGTCCAGGAATCCAGCGACCTGGCGACCATCCACTACGTCCGCCAGGGCGACCCCAAGGGCCTCGGCCACGCCGTGCTGTGCGCCGCCCCGCACGTCGGCGACCAGCCCTTCGCCGTCCTCCTCGGCGACGACCTCATCGACCCCCGCGACCCGCTGCTCCAGCGCATGATCGAGGTCCAGGAGCAGTATGGCGGCTCCGTGATCGCCCTCATGGAGGTCGACCCCGCGCAGATCCACCTCTACGGCTGCGCCGCCGCCGCGCCCACCGGCGACGACGACGTGGTCACCGTCTCCGACCTGGTCGAGAAGCCCGCGCCGTCGGAGGCCCCCTCCAACCTCGCCATCATCGGCCGCTACGTCCTCGACCCGGCCGTCTTCGAGGTGCTGCGCAAGACCGACCCGGGCCGCGGCGGCGAGATCCAGCTCACCGACGCCCTCCAGGCCCTGGCCGCCGACCCGTCCCTGGGCGGACCGGTGCACGGCGTGGTCTTCAAGGGCCGCCGCTATGACACCGGTGACCGCGGCGACTACCTGCGTGCCATCGTCAGGCTGGCGTGCGAACGTGAGGACCTGGGCCCGGACTTCCGGACCTGGCTGCGGAATTACGTCACCGAGGAGATGTAGGACAGTGAGCGACACCACCGACCGGACCGTCCACCCGCAGCGCGTCTGGTCGGTGGACGACCACCGCGACGACATCCTCGCCCGGCTCCGCCCCCTGGAGCCGATCGAGATGCAACTCCTCGACGCCCAGGGCTGCGTCCTGGTGGAGGACATCACCGTCCCGGTGGCGCTCCCGCCCTTCGACAACAGCTCCATGGACGGCTACGCGGTCCGCGTCGCCGATGTCGCGGACGCCACCGGCGACGCCCCCGCGACCCTCACCGTCATCGGGGACATCGCCGCGGGCAGCGACGCACTCCCCGCCGTCGGGC
>NZ_JCANQV010000572.1:0-1669 GCF_059553635.1 Candidatus Streptomyces philanthi | reverse complement strand
CGCGTACGCCGTCGCCTACGAAAACATCGGCGGCCCGGCCACCGCGGCCGTCCGCCTGCTGAGCCTGGACCCCTTCGACGCCACCGCCGTCCTCGCCCGCCTCGCCCCCGACCTCGACGCGATCGCCGCCGAGGCCGCGCGGACCGCGGCCCGCGTCGCCACCGAAGGCACCGGCGTCCTGCCCGCCGCCTCGGCACCGCTGCTGGACATCACCGCCGAGCAGCACGCCGCCTGGCCGGTACGGCTGTTCGCCTCCTGAGCCCCCGCCGCCCCGGCGGCCGCACCCACCTGGAGAGACCGTGCACCTCGACCACAAGGAAACCTTCCCCCAGCGCCACACCCACAGCGCCGACCCCCGCCGCCCCGACGGCACCCGTCGCGCCCTGCGCATCGGCCTCGGCGGCCCCGTCGGCACCGGCAAGACCGCCACCGTCGCCGCCCTGTGCCGCGCCCTGCGCGACGACCTGTCCATCGCGGTGGTCACCAACGACATCTACACCCGGGAGGACGCCGAGTTCCTGCTGCGCGAGGCGGTACTGCCCGCCGAGCGGATCAGCGCCGTGGAGACCGGCGCCTGCCCCCACACCGCCATCCGCGACGACATCTCCGCCAACCTGGAGGCCGTGGAGGACCTGGAGGACGGCGTCGGCCCCCTCGACCTGGTCCTGGTCGAGTCCGGCGGCGACAACCTCACCGCCACCTTCTCCAAGGGCCTGGTGGACTTCCAGATCTTCGTCATCGACGTCGCCGGCGGGGACGACATCCCCCGCAAGGGCGGCCCCGGCGTCACCACCGCCGACCTGCTGGTCATCAACAAGACCGACCTGGCCCCCTACGTCGGCGTGGACCTGGAGGGCATGGCCCGCGACGCCAAGGCCCAGCGCGGCGAACTCCCCGTCGCCTTCACCGCCCTCAAGAGCGAGAACGGCGTCGCCCCCGTCGCCGCCTGGGTCCGCGACCGCCTCGCCGACTGGACAGCGGGCGCCGCATGACCACCGCGCCCGCCACCCCCCTCGGGCCGCCCGCCGCGCCGCCGTCCCCGTCCGGGCTGCACGCCACCGCCCGTATCGTCGCCCGCGCCGACACCACGGGCACCACCCGGCTGCCGGTCCTGGACGGCGCGGGACCCTTCGCGCTGCGCCGCGTCCGCGGGCGGGGGCACACGGCCCGGGTCTGCGTGGTGGGCGCCATGAGCGCCCCGCTCGGCGGCGACCGGCTGCGCGTCGAGGCCACCGCCGAGGCGGGCGCCGCCCTGGAGATCACCGCCGTCGCCGCGACCGTCGCCCTCCCCGGCCGTACGGGCGAGAGCGCCACCTACGACGTACGGCTGACCGTCGGCGACGGCGCGGTGCTCGACTGGCTGCCCGAACCACTGATCTCCGCCGCGGGCAGCGATCTGCGCATGACCACCACCGTCGACCTCGCCCCCACCGCCCGCCTCGTCCTCCGTGAGGAGCAGGTCCTCGGGCGCAGCGGCGAGGAGACGGGGGCGCTGCGCAGCCGGCTGACGGTGCGCCGCGCGGGCCGTACCCTGATCGACCAGGAGACGGCCTACGGCGCCGGCGCCCCCGGCTGGGACACCGGTGCCGTGCTCGGCGGCAACCGGGCCGTCGGCCAGTTGCTCGTCGTCCGCCCGGAGTTCGGCGAACGGCCCCCGGAGGTACGGCTC
>NZ_JCANQV010000571.1:0-1673 GCF_059553635.1 Candidatus Streptomyces philanthi | reverse complement strand
ATCCCCGCGCCGCCGTGCCCGTAGTTGTGCACGCACCACGCCCCGCCCGGCAGCCGCTCCGCCTCCAGCCGGACCGCGGGCCGCGACGGGCGCAGCCCCACCTTGTGGGCCAGCACCCGCGCCCCCGCGAGCCCCGGGAAGCGTTCGGCGGCGCGCGCCACCATCGCCCCGGCCGCCGCCGGGTCCGGCTCCCGCGACCACGCGCCCTCGTACGCCGTACCCCCGACGACCACACCGAACGGCTGCGGCAGCACATACGTCGTCACCGCGGAACCCGGGGCGGCGCTGACGTACCACTCCTCGATCCCGGGGTTCTCCGTGATCACCAGCTGGCCCCGCACCGGCTGCACCTGCGGGTCCGGCACCAGGTCCCGCGCGCCCAGGCCGGAGCAGTTGACGACCGTCGCCGCCTCCTGCCCGGCCTCCCGCAGCGAGGTGACCGGCCGGCGGTCCACCTTCCCGCCGGCCCGCTCCAACCGCCGCTCCAGATAGCGCAGATGCACCGGCATCTCCACCAGCGGGGTACGCGCCCGCCACCCGGCCCGGTACCCGTCGGGGAGCTCGTCCGGGCGGGCCCGGCGCAGCCCGGGGACGGCGGAGTACCAGGCGGCCAGCGGATCGGCCTCCGGCACGGCGTCCGTCTCCTCCGTCATCGTGCCGGTCACCATCCGGGAGCCGGTCTCCTCCGGCCGCTCCGCGAGGCCGGCCAGGACCTCGTAGCCGCGCAGGGACCACCGCACCGCCCGCTCGTACGGCCGGATGCGGTAGGGCCAGCACAGCCCGCCGGCCACCGCCGATGTGGTGGCATCCGCCCGGTCGCGGCTGATCAGCCGCACCCGGTAGCCGTCCTCCGCCAGCGCGACGGCCGAGGTCAGCCCGATCACGCCCCCGCCGATCACCAGTACGTCGCTCGTCATGTCCGGACGCTAACCCGCGGCGGGCGGGGAAGGCGAGGGCCGACGGGCACGAGATGCGCACGGCGGGGCAGCGCGAGGCGTGTGCCCGCTGTGACGACGGCGCAACATTCCGGTAGCGGTGATGACAGGTCCGGACCTTACGCTGGGGGAAGCAGCACCGTCGGCCGATGACGCCCCTCGGATTGCCCCACCGCCGTCCCGTCGTCGACTGAGGAGACCCATGCCCCGCGCACCGCGCGCCGTGCCCGTCTGGCTCGCCCACCCCTTCCGCTGGCAGCGGCTGCCCGTCCCCTGGGCGGCCGTGGCCCGCGGCGCGCTGTGCGCGGGCCCGCTGCTCGGCGCGGGCATCGCCACCGGGCACGCGGCGGCCGGGGTGCTCACCGGGCTCGGCTCGATGCTCGCCGGGGTCAACGACCGGCCCGGCACCCGGCGCACCGGCGTCGTCCACATCGGCCTGCCCGCGCTCGCCTCCGGCCTCGGCATGCTGATGGGGGCCTCGCTCCAGTCGGCGGGGGCCGGCTGGTGGGTGGTGCCCGCGCTGTTCGCCGTCGGCTTCGTCTCCGGCGCCGGCAGCGTCGCCGGCCCCGTACGGTCCAACGCCGGCATGCAGATGCTGGCCTCCACCATCCTCGGCGCCGGGATGCCGCTGCCCGGCCCGCCCTGGCAGAAGGCCCTGTACGTCCTCGCGGGCTGCCTGTGGCTGCTGGTGCTCCGCCTGGTCCTGCGCACCCCGCGGCCCGCGGGCGGCCCCCTCGC
>NZ_JCANQV010000570.1:0-1674 GCF_059553635.1 Candidatus Streptomyces philanthi | reverse complement strand
CCGTCGTCGCGTCGGGGCGGGTGCGGGCGGTGTGGGCGAGGCAGAGCGCGCGCAGGGCCTCGCGCAGGGTGCGGGCGGCCAAGGCGTCGTGGTCGGTGCCGCCGTGCGCGGGGAGGTCGTGCGCGCGGAGGAAGGCGGTCAGGCCGGGGCCGTCGGCGAGCGCGTCCTCGCCGGTCTCGATGTCGAGGGTGTTCACGAGGTCCTGCACCAGTTGGAGGGCGCCGGGGGCGTTGCGGTCGGCCACGTCCGCAACGGTACCCCTTGTCTCGTTACCGGTAAGGCGGCATCATCACGTAACGAAGTTACCGGTTGAAGACCTATGGAGGTAACGGCATGGCGCTGATCGAGCTGGATGTCACCGCGCTGGACTGTCCCGACCCCGTCGCACTCGCCGACTTCTACGCGCGGATGCTGGGCTGGAGCGTCAAGGGCAAGGGCGACTGGTACGAGATCGCCGGCCCGGACGGGCCCAAGCTCGCCTTCCAGCGCGTCGAGGGCTACCGGCCGCCCGAATGGCCCGGCCAGGAACAGCCGCAGCAGGCGCACCTCGACTTCCACGTACGGCGCGCGGACATCGAGGAGGCGGAGGCGAAGGTGCTCGCCCTGGGAGCCACGCTCGTCCAGCGCGACGAGGACGGGCGGAACTTCCGGGTCTATCTGGACCCGGTGGGGCATCCGTTCTGCCTCTGCTTGCACTGATACGTCCCGGTTCCCCGCGGTCCGTCACACCCGTGCCCCGTCCAGCCGGCCGATGGTCGCGGTGGATGGGGCCCTGCGGCGCAGCGCACGCGCCGCGGCCTCCGCGCCGCGCATCGCGCGCAGGGCGTTCCCCCAGGTCAGGGCGGCCAGATCGCGGTAGGACCAGCCCCGGTCGATCAGCTCGGCGATCAGCCAGGGGTAGCCGGTGACGTCCGGCAGCGGGCCCTGGTGCGCGGTCCCGGGCGCGGTGTCGAAACCGGCGCCGATGCCGATGTGGTCGGGGCCCGCCACCGTCCGCAGATGGTCGAGGTGGTCGGCGACGTCCTGGACGGCGACCGGGCCGCCGTCGGGCGTCAGCTGTTCGGGCGCGAAGGTCACCATGCAGATCCCGCCGTTGCGCGGCAGCAGGGAGAGGACGTCGTCGGGGACGTTGCGGGGGTGGGGGACGCGCGCCCGCGCGGCCGTCCCGCACAGGAACACCGGGGCCCTGGTGACCTCCAAGGTGTGCCGCATGGTGGCGTCCGAGGTGTACGAGAGGTCGATGAACATGCCGAGGCGGTTCGCCTCCCGGACGACCTCCTCGCCGAAGGCCGTCAGCCCGCCCGCCCTCGGTGCCCCGGCCGCCGAGTCCGCCCAGGGGGTGTGACGGTCGGCGGTGAGCGCCAGGGCGCGTACGCCGTGCTGGTGGAGGGTGCGCAGCGCGGCGAGCGAGCTGCCGAGGGCATGGCCCGCGGCCGGCCCCGGCACCGAACCGACCCGGCCGTGGTGGCGGGCCTCGGTGAGATCGGCGGAGGTCAGCGCGAGCCGCAGCGTGTCGGGGTGGGTGCGGACCAGGTCCCGTACGACACCTGCCTGTTCCAGCGTCGCGGCCATCGCCTCCTCCCCCGTCAGCGCCGCGGGGACGAGCAGGGACCAGAACTGGCCACCGACGCCACCGGCCGGCAGCCCCGCGACATCGGTACGGGCCGGCGCGCC
>NZ_JCANQV010000569.1:0-1697 GCF_059553635.1 Candidatus Streptomyces philanthi | reverse complement strand
CGAGACCGTCCGCTTCGCCGACGGCATCCGCACCCTCGCGGCCGAAGACGTGTCGGCCTTCCTCGAAGTGGGTCCGGACGGTGTTCTGACCGCGATGGCCCAGCACACCCTGGATCAGTCGGCGGTGGCCGTCCCGGTCCTGCGCAAGGACCGCCCGGAGGAGACCGCCCTGGTCACCGCCCTCGCCCAGTTGTACGTCACGGGTGTCGGCGTGGACTGGTCCGGGATCTTCGACGGCACCGGCGCCCGCCGCGTCGACCTCCCCACGTACCCCTTCCAGCACGAGTGGTACTGGCCCCGCACCGCCGCCGTGTCCGGCGATGTGTCCGCCGCTGGGCTCCAGTCGGCCGAGCACCCGCTGCTGGGTGTCACGCTCACGCTCGCGGAGTCCGGCGAGGTGGTGCTGACGGGGAGGCTGTCGCTGCACACGCATCCGTGGCTGACCGATCACGCCATGGGCGGCAGCGTCCTCTTCCCGGGAACGGGCTTCCTGGAGCTGGCGATGCGCGCCGCCGACCAGGTGGGCTGCGACCGTGTCGCGGATCTGGTCCTGATGGCGCCGCTGGTGCTCGCGAAGGAGGGCGCCACCCAGGTCCAGGTGCTGGTCGGGGCCGCCGACGAGGCGGGCGCCCGAACCGTCTCCGTGCATTCGCGTCCTGACGACGACCCCGGACGGCCGTGGATCCAGCACGCCAACGGCACGCTGGTCAGCGGCGAGAAGGTCGTGGACTTCGGCCCGCAGGCGTGGCCGCCGCAGGGCGCGGACCCCGTCGATCTGGAGGGTTTCTACGACGGGACCGGCTATGGCCCGGCGTTCCAGGGCCTGCGCTCCGTCTGGCGTTCCGAGAACGGCGCGTACGTAGAGGTGGCGCTCCCGGACCATGTCGCCGACGAGGCCGGCGCCTTCGGGCTCCACCCGGCGCTGCTGGACGCGGTGTTGCAGACGCACCGGATGGCCGGGGTGGGCACCGAGGACGACCAGTTCCTGCCGTTCGCCTGGCGGGGCGTCTCGCTGCACGCGGGCGGCGCCTCGATCCTGCGGGTCCATGTCGTGAAGACCGGCGACGACTCGATGTCCATCGCGGCCGCCGACGTCGAGGGCGCACCCGTCCTGTCCGCCGAGGCCATGGTGATGCGGGCCTACCGCGACCCCGGCACCGCCCCGTCGGCGACACGACGTGGCGCGGGGCGCGAGGCGTTGTTGTCGTTGGAGTGGGTGGGGGCTCCCGAGGCGGACGCGGTCGAAGCGCGGTATGTGTCCCTGGGAACCGATGAGTTCGGCGTGGGGGCGTCGGTCGCTTCCCTGGCGGAGCTGTCCGGGGATGCGGACCTTGTGGTCCCTGTGTCTGGTGGCGAAGGTGACGTTCCTGGCCGTACGCATGAGGTGACGGCGCGGGTTCTCGCTGTGCTCCAGGAGTGGGCCGGTCGGGAGGATCTTGCCGACTCGCGTCTGGTGTTCGTGACACGAGGAGCCGTGTCGTCCGGTGAGGGCGAGCCCGTGGTGGATCTGGCCGCTGCGGCGGCGTGGGGATTGGTGCGTTCGGCGCAGTCGGAGTACCCGGGACGGATCGCGCTGGTGGACCTTCCCGCCGAGGCCGGAGACTTTGCCTCGGTACGTGAGGTTCTGCCCGGCCTGTTGGCCGCCGGGGATGCTCAACTCGTCGTGCGTGAGGGCGTAGTCCGGGTGGGCCGGTTGG
>NZ_JCANQV010000568.1:0-1706 GCF_059553635.1 Candidatus Streptomyces philanthi | reverse complement strand
TGAGACCGTCCGCTTCGCCGACGGCATCCGCACCCTCGCGGCCGAAGACGTGTCGGCCTTCCTCGAAGTGGGCCCGGACGGTGTGCTCACCGCGATGGCCCAGCACACCCTGGACGGCACCGAGGACCAGGTGGTCGTATCGGCCCTCCGCAAGGACCGTTCCGAGGAGTCCGCGCTGCTGACCGCCCTCGCGCGGCTGCATGTGGCGGGCGTGACGGTGGACTGGTCCGGGATCTTCGACGGCACCGGCGCCCGCCGCGTCGACCTTCCCACGTACCCCTTCCAGCACGAACGGTACTGGCCCCGCCCCGCCGCCGTGTCCGGCGACGTGACCAGTGCGGGTCTCCAGCCGGCCGAGCACCCGCTGCTGGGTGTCACGCTCACCCTCGCGGACTCCGGCGAGGTGGTGCTGACGGGCAAGCTGTCGTTGCCGTCGTACCCCTGGCTGACCGACCACACCATGGGCGGCAGCATCCTCTTCCCCGCCGCGGGCTTCCTGGAGCTGGCGATGCGCGCCGCCGACCAGGTGGGCTGCGACCGCGTCGAGGAGTTCGTCCTGATGACGCCGCTGGTCCTCACCGAGGAGCACGCCACCCAGGTCCAGGTGCTGGTCGCGGCCGCCGACGACACGGGGAACCGTCCCCTCTCCGTGTACGCGCGCCCGGACGGCGACCCCGACCACCCCTGGGAGCAGCACGCCAACGGCACGCTGGTCAGCGGCGAGAAGGTCGTGGACTTCGGCCCGCAGGTGTGGCCGCCGCTGGGCGCGGTCGCCGTCGATCTGGAGGGTTTCTACGACGGGACCGGCTACGGCCCGGCGTTCCAGGGCCTGCGCTCCGTCTGGCAGTGCGACGACGGCGCGTACGTGGAGGTGGAGCTGCCGCGTCAGGTCGCCGAGGACGCCGGGGCCTTCGGGCTCCACCCGGTGCTGCTGGACGCCGTACTGCAATCGCGTCGACTGGCCGGCATCGGTACCGCCGGGGACCAGCTCCTGCCGTTCGCCTGGAGCGGCGTGTCGCTGCACGCGGGCGGCGCCTCGACCCTGCGGGCCAAGGTGACCAGGACCGGCGACGACTCGGTGTCCGTCGCGGCCGCCGACGTCGAGGGCGCACCCGTCCTGTCCGTGGAGGAACTCGTCCTCCGGGGCCAGGCAGCCGATGCGCACGCCCTCGCGACAGCACGACGCGGTGCCGGGCGTGACGCGTTGCTGTCCTTGGAGTGGGTGGCGGCTCCGGAGACGGAGGTTGTTGAGGGGCGGTATGTGTCTCTGGGAGCCGATGAGGTCGGTGTCGGGGCGTCGGTCGCGTCCTTGACCGATCTCGCGGCGGATGCGGATCTTGTCGTGGTTCCTGTGTCCGGTGGGGACGGTGAGCTGCCTGGCCGTGCGCATGAGGTGACGGCACACGTTCTGGGTGTGCTTCAGGAGTGGGCCCGCCGGGAGGATCTTGCTGCGTCGCGTCTGGTGTTCGTGACGCGGGGGGCCGTGTCGTCCGGCGACGGTGATCCGGTGGTGGATCTGGCCGGTGCGGCGGCGTGGGGATTGGTGCGTTCGGCGCAGTCGGAGTACCCGGGACGGATCGCGCTGGTGGACCTTCCCGCCGAGGGCGGCGAGTTCGCCTCGGTGGCGACGGCCCTGCCGGGTCTGCTCGCGGCCGGAGACGCGCAGCTGGTGGTCCGCGAGGGCACGGTCCGGGTGGGCCGGCTGA
>NZ_JCANQV010000567.1:0-1707 GCF_059553635.1 Candidatus Streptomyces philanthi | reverse complement strand
GGTGTGTTTGAGCAGGACGCGTTGTCCGGTGCGCAGGGGGCGGTCGGCGAGGTGGCAGACGGTCGCCTCGACGTCCTGCGTGACGGCGGGGGCCGCGGCGGTCGGGACGATCAGGTCGCCGCGGGAGATGTCCAGGTCATCAGCGAGACGGACGGTGACCGACTGCGGGGCCCAGGCGGTGTCCACGCCGCGGCCGAGGAGGTCGAGGGCCTCGATGGTGGTGGTGCGGCCCGAGGGCAGGACGGTGACCTTGTCGCCGACGTGCAGGACGCCGGAGGCGATCTGGCCGGCGTAGCCGCGGTAGTCGGGCAGATCGGCGCTCTGCGGGCGGATGACGTACTGGACGGGCAACCGCGCCGGGGACGCCGACGGGTCGGTGTGGACGGGCACGCTCTCCAGGTGTTCGAGGACGGTCGGCCCCCCGTACCAGTCCATGTGCGGGGAGGGGGTGACCACGTTGTCCCCGGCCAGCGCCGAGACGGGCACAGCGGTGACCTGCCCCACCCCCAGCGACGCCGCACACGCGGTGAACTCCTCGGCGACGGCGGCGAACACCGCCTCCGCGTACCCCACCAGATCCATCTTGTTGACCGCCAGGACCACGTGCGGCACCCGCAGCAGTGCCGCGACCGCCGCATGACGCCGCGTCTGCTCCACCACCCCCTTACGCGCATCCACCAGCACCACGGCCAACTGCGCGGTGGAGGCGCCGGTGACCATGTTGCGCGTGTACTGCACATGACCGGGCGTGTCGGCCAGGACGAACCGGCGCCGGGGGGTGGCGAAGTAGCGGTAGGCCACATCGATCGTGATGCCCTGCTCCCGCTCCGCCCGCAACCCGTCCGTCAGCAACGCCAGGTCCGGGGTCTGCTGCCCGCGCCCCAGCGAGGCGCGTTCCACGGCCTCCAGCTGGTCGGCCAGGACCGACTTCGCATCGTGCAGCAGCCGTCCGACGAGGGTGGACTTGCCGTCGTCCACCGAACCGGCCGTGGCGAAACGCAGCAACGAGGCCGGCTCCTTGACCGTGATGCTGTCACCCATGTCAGAAATATCCTTCGCGTTTGCGGTCCTCCATGGCGGCCTCCGACACCTGGTCGTCGGCCCGCGTCGCCCCCCGCTCCGTGAGCCGGCTGGCCGCGATCTCCGCGATGACCGCCGCCACATCCGCCGCCGACGACTCCACCGCCCCCGTGCACGACATGTCCCCCACGGTGCGGTAACGCACCCGACGCCGCTCCAGGACCTCCCCGTCCTTGGGGCCGCCCCACCCGCCGGGCGCCAGCCACATCCCGCTCCGGGCGAACACCTCACGCTCATGCGCGAAGTAGATCGCGGGCAGTTCGATGCTCTCGCGGGCGATGTACTGCCACACGTCCAGCTCGGTCCAGTTCGACAGCGGGAAGACGCGGACGTGCTCGCCGGGGGCGTGGCGGCCGTTGTAGAGCTGCCACAACTCCGGGCGCTGACGCCGCGGGTCCCATCCGCCGAACTCGTCGCGCAGGGAGAACACCCGCTCCTTGGCGCGGGCCTTCTCCTCGTCGCGGCGGCCGCCGCCGAAGACGGCGTCGAAGCGGTGCGAGCCGATCGCGTCCAGCAGCGGCACGGTCTGCAAGGGGTTGCGGGTGCCGTCCGGCCGTTCGCGCAGCTCGCCCCGGTCGATGAAGTCCTGCACGGAGGCGATGTGCAGGCGCAGGCCGTGGCGGGTGG
>NZ_JCANQV010000566.1:0-1709 GCF_059553635.1 Candidatus Streptomyces philanthi | reverse complement strand
TCGGTGGTGCGGCGGCCGGGAGCTGGCTCACCGGCCGTGGCAGCGGCGGGCCCACCGCCGAGGCGGCCTTCGCCAAGGGGCGCGAGGTCTGGCACGAGGCGCCCGTCGACACCCTGTTCCCGCCCACCGTCCACGGTCTCGGCGCGGGACCCGGTGGCGCCGACCGG
This sequence comes from Candidatus Streptomyces philanthi, assembly GCF_059553635.1. Lineage (NCBI taxonomy): Bacteria > Bacillati > Actinomycetota > Actinomycetes > Kitasatosporales > Streptomycetaceae > Streptomyces > Candidatus Streptomyces philanthi. The sequence goes on along the minus strand of NZ_JCANQV010000566.1, from coordinate 1,542 downwards.
AACTGGACGCGGATCGCCGTCGCCCCCGACAGCGACTGCTCCGGCGCCCACGACCCCGCGCTCGCCGCCGACCTCGCGCCCGCCGGCTGCGCCCGGCTGGTGCGCGCCACGTACACCGACGCCACCCGCACCGCCCTGATCACCGTCGGCGCCCAGACCACCGCCGCCGACCGGCCCGCCATGCGCGCCCTGCGCACCCGCCTGAACGCCCGGGGCACCCGCGCCGACCACATCCCCCTCCCGTACGCCGCCCCCGGCACGCCCGCCGCCGGCTTCCGCCCCGGCCACCGCGTCAGCTGGACCGTGCGGGTGCTCACCGACATCCCCGTCGTCGTCTACGCCGTCTCCGGGTTCGCCGACGGCCGTACGGCCCACCCCCGGCCCGCCGAGGCCGCGACCCGCCCCGGCGCCGCCACCACCGCCGCGGAATCCGGCCTCGGTCACGACGCCAAGGGCCTCGCCGACCAGGTCGAGAAAGCCTTCCGCACGGCGTCCGGCGCCGTCGGGCGCACCACGGAGGCGACGCCATGACCCACGCCGCACGGCGCACCACCGTCCTCACTCTGGCCGCCGCGCTGACCGCACTGCCCGCGTCCCCCGCCCTCGCCGACGGCATCCGCGCCCAGCAATGGGCGCTGGAGGCCCTGCACGCCCGGGACGCCTGGCGCACCACCAAGGGCGCGGGCATCACCGTCGCCGTCCTCGACACCGGCGTCGACGGCGACCACCCCGACCTCACCGGCCAGGTCCTGCCCCTCAAGGACCTGGTCGGCTTCGGCGCCCGCCCCGGCGAGGGGGACTGGGCCCAGCACGGCACCGCGATGTCCGGCATCATCGCCGGGCACGGCCACGGCCCCGGGCGCGCCGACGGCATCCTCGGCGTCGCCCCCGAGGCCCGCATCCTGCCCGTCCGCGTGATCCTGGAGGACCACGACCCGCAGCGCGCCCGCGCCCGCACCGAACGCGCCGGGGCCCTCGCCGACGGCATCCGCTACGCCACCGACCACGGCGCCGACGTCATCAACCTCTCCCTCGGCGACGACAGCACCTCCGCCCACCCCGAACCCCGCGAGGACGCCGCCATCCAGTACGCCCTCGGCAAGGGCGTCACCGTCGTCGCCTCCGCGGGCAACGGCGGCCGGGACGGCAACCGCGCCTCCTACCCCGCCGCCTACCCGGGCGTCATAGCCGTCACCGCCGTCGACCGCTACGGGGCCCGCGCCCCGTTCTCCACCCGCCACTGGTACGCCACCGTCAGCGGCCCCGGCGAGGACGTCGTCATCGCCAACCCCGACCGCAAGTACTACATCGGCTGGGGCACCAGCGCCGCCGCCGCCTTCGTCTCCGGCGCCGCCGCCCTGGTCCGCGCCGCCCACCCCGGCCTCAGCCCGGCCCAGATCCGCGAACTGCTCACCGGCACGGCGCAGGAGAAGCCCGAGGGCGGCCGCGACGACGCCCGCGGCGCCGGACTCGTCGACCCCGCCGCCGCCATCACAGCGGGCCGCTCCCTCACCCCCGCGGCCCGGAAACCGTCGCCCGTCT
>NZ_JCANQV010000565.1:0-1713 GCF_059553635.1 Candidatus Streptomyces philanthi | reverse complement strand
GTCACCAGCAGTGCCCGCCCGCCGTGGTCGGCCAGCGCGGCCGCGGCGGCGCCCGGGTCGGCGTGCGGGACGACGCTGGTGCGGGCGCGGGAGAGGCGGCAGCCGTCGATGAGGGAGGCGTGGTTGCCGGCGTCGGAGACGACGAGGGCGTCACGGCCGGTGAGCGCGGTGACCGCGGCGAGGTTCGCGGCGTAGCCGGAGGCGAGCACGAGGGCGGCCTCGAAGCCGCAGAACGCGGCGAGTTCGGTCTCCAGCCGGGTGTGCAGCGCGGTGCTGCCGGTCACCAGGCGGGAGCCGGTGGAGCCGGCGCCCCAGCGCCGCGCGGCGCGGGCGGCGGCCGCGGTCACCTCCGGGTGCCGGGCGAGGCCGAGGTAGTCGTTGCTCGCCAGGTCCAGCAGCGGGGACCGGGCGGGCCGGGGGCGCAGGGTGCGGACGAGTCCGGCGCTGCGGCGTTCGGCGTGCGCCGTGTCGAGCCAGCCGAAGACCGCGCCGTACGCCTCGCGGGAGGGCGGGACGGCGGACGCCGGGGGCGCCGCCGAGAGGGTGTCAGGGGGCTGCGGCAGAGCGGTTTCCTGCGGCATCGGCTTCCTTGTCGATTGTGGGCTGTCGATAGACGTTAGCGGTCGTTACACCCGCCCATGGTGTGGTGATACACACACCCCGGCCCGGCGCCATTGTGGGAATCCTCCTTGGCCGGGGGCGGTGATGTGAGCCAGGATCAAGGCCATGGACCTGTTGAACACGCTGGTGGACAAAGGGCTGCGGCGCGAGGTGCCGACCCGTGAAGAAGCGCTCGCCGTCCTGGCGACGTCCGACGACGACCTGCTCGACGTGGTGGCCGCTGCCGGGAAGGTGCGCCGCCAGTGGTTCGGGCGGCGGGTCAAGCTGAACTACCTCGTCAACCTCAAGTCCGGGCTGTGCCCCGAGGACTGCTCGTACTGCTCGCAGCGCCTCGGCTCGGACGCCGGCGTCCTCAAGTACTCCTGGCTCAAGCCGGACCAGGCCGCCGACGCCGCGGCCGCGGGCGTGGCCGGGGGCGCCAAGCGGGTGTGCCTGGTCGCCAGCGGCCGGGGGCCGACGGACCGCGACGTCGACCGGGTCTCGGAGACCATCTCCGCCATCAAGGAGCAGAACGAGGGCGTCGAGGTGTGTGCCTGCCTGGGGCTGCTCACCGACGGGCAGGCCGAACGGCTGCGCGCCGCGGGCGCCGACGCGTACAACCACAACCTCAACACCTCCGAGTCCGTCTACGGCGACATCTGCACCACGCACGACTTCTCCGACCGGGTCTCGACCGTCCAGCAGGCGCAGGCGGCGGGCCTGTCGGCCTGTTCCGGGCTGATCGCCGGCATGGGCGAGAGCGACGAGGACCTGGTCGACGTCGTCTTCGCCCTGCGGGAGCTGGACCCGGACTCCGTACCGGTCAACTTCCTGATCCCCTTCGAGGGCACGCCCCTGGCGAAGGAGTGGAACCTCACGCCGCAGCGGGCGCTGCGCATCCTGGCGATGGTGCGGTTCGTCTGCCCGGACGTGGAGGTGCGGCTCGCGGGGGGCCGTGAGGTGCATCTGCGGAGCATGCAGCCGCTCGCCCTGCACCTCGTCAACTCCCTGTTCCTCGGTGACTACCTGACGAGTGAAGGCCAGGCGGGCAAGGACGACCTGGCGATGATCGCGGACGCCGGGTTCGAGGTGGAGGGCACCGACACCACGACG
>NZ_JCANQV010000564.1:0-1733 GCF_059553635.1 Candidatus Streptomyces philanthi | reverse complement strand
GCGCTCCCCCGCGCCAAGGAATTCCACCCGGCCGACGGAGCCGTCCGGATCGGAGACAAGGGTGGTGAGTACCTGTCGCATGCCGTCCGCCATGCGGAGGGCGTGGTCGCGGTCGAAGAGGTCCGGTCGGTAGCAGATCTTGATGCGTATCCGGTCGCCGGGCATTCCGACGACGGTGACCGGATAGTGGGTGGCGTCATGGGACTGGCCGCTCACCACGCGCAGCGTTCCCCCGGAGGATTCGGAGGCGGCGCTCTCGTCGACCGGGTAATTCTCGAACACGGTCATCGTGTCGAAGAGTTCGCCGATACCGGCCAGCTTCTGCAAGGACCCCAGGCTGACGTGCTGGTGGTTCATGACGCCGACCTGCTGGTCCTGGAGGCGCTTCATGAGGCCCAGCACGGATTCGGCGGGATCGAGCCGTACCCGTACCGGCAGGGTGTTGATGAAAAGGCCCACCATGGTTTCCACGCCGGGAACCTCCGGCGGACGGCCGGAGACCGTACCGCCGAACACCACATCGTCCCGGCCGGTCAGCATTCCCAGGACCATGGCCCACGCGCCCTGGACGAAGGTGTTCATCGTCAGGCCGTGCTTGCGCGCGAGAGCGGTCAGGGCGGAGCTGAGTTCTTCGGGGAGTTCGACGCACACATCGTCCGGGATGACCGGCTTGCGCGCCGGGTCGACCGAGGCGAGGAGGGTCGGCTCGTCGAGTCCGCCGAGCACGGCGCGCCAGGCGGCGTCCGACGCGTCGCGGTTCTGCCGGGAGAGCCAGCGCAGATAGTTCTTGTACGGCGTGACCCGGGGCAGGCCGCTGTCGTCGCCGCGCCGCTGGTAGAGCTCGAACAGCTCGCCCAGCAGGATCGGGAGCGACCAGCCGTCCAGGACGATGTGGTGGCTGGTGAACAGCAGCCGGCAGGTGTCCTGGCCGGTGCGGACGAGGGTGGAGCGCAGCAGCGGCGCCTTGGCGAGCTCGAACCGGCGGGCCCGGTCCTCGGCCGTGACCCGCTCCAGTTCCCGGGCCCGGTCGGCGTCCGGCAGGCCGGTGAGGTCGATCTCCTGCCAGGGCAGCGGGACGTCGCGCTGGATGATCTGCACCGGCTCGCCCGTCTTGCGGGTGCGGAATCCGGCGCGCAGGGTCGCGTGCCGGCGCAGCACTCCGTCCACGGCGGCGCGCATGGCGGCGGCGTCGAACGTTCCCTCGAAGTCCAGGGCGAGTTGGACGGTGTAGACGTCCAGGTCCTGCTGGTTGTCGTAGAGCGCGTGGAAAAGCAGCCCTTCCTGCAACGGGGACAGCGGCAGAATGTCCTCGATCTTCGACTGCTTCACGACCACATCTCCGAATCGTCGTCCATTTCTTCTTCGAATTCGTCGATCTCGTCCTGGGAAAGGTCCACCAGGGTGAGGTCGGACGGGGTGAATCCCCCCGCGTCGGGGGCTTCGGCGTGGCGGGTCAGGGCCTCCAGCGCCCGGAACCAGCGTTCGCCGAGGGAACGCATCTCCTCCTCGGGCAGCAGCCGGGACGGCCAGGCCCAGGTGGCGACGAGCTGCGAACCGTCCTCGCGGTCCTGGGTGTAGGCGGTGATCTCCACGGGGTGGGCGAGCCGCATCTGCTCATCACCGCCGTCGGCCCCCAGCGCGTTGGCTTCGGCGGCCCGCATCCAGTCGCCTGCGGTTCCGGTGGTGTCGGTGGTGGCGGCGAAACGGCCGAGGTAGTTGAAACCGACCTGCGA
>NZ_JCANQV010000563.1:0-1742 GCF_059553635.1 Candidatus Streptomyces philanthi | reverse complement strand
GTCCGCGTGGCGCGCGGCCCGGCGGAGTGCTGTGGCATTCATGATCTTTCCCCCGTTTCCCCCGTGGGAGGTGATGTCGCCCATGACGACGCGCGGCGGGGGGACGCCGGTTCCCCTCCCGGCGGCACAACCGGCCGTCCGGAGAGGGGAGTACGGGGTGCTGATGCACCGGGGGCGTACGGGGTCAGCGGGACGTCGCGGCCTTGCGCAGCTCGTCCTCCAGGTCCTCCAGCGCCAGGCCCTTCGTCTCCGGCGCGTACCGCTTGCAGAAGAGGAACGACAGGACGCACATCACGGCGAAGAACCAGAAGGTGACGCTGGCGCCGACCGCGTCCAGCAGCACCGGGAAGGCCAGCGCGATCCCGAAGTTGACCATCCACATCACGAACACCGCGGCACCCATGGCCAGTCCGCGCACCTTGAGCGGGAACATCTCGGCGAGCAGCAGCCACACCCCGGTGTTCAAGGTGGCCTGCATGAAGGCCATGTAGAGGACCATCAGGGCGAGGACGAGCACGCTGACGCCGGTGGAGTGCGGCAGGTGGAAGGAGGCGCCGAGCAGGACGAGCGAGACGGTCATCCCGGCGAGGCCGGTCATCAGCATGGGGCGCCGGCCGACCCGGTCGATCAGCGACATCCCGACGGCGGTGGCGATCACGGAGACGGCGCCGACGGCGATGGTCGCGGTGATCGAGGCGTTGGTGCCCAGGCCCGTCGAGGCGAGGATCTTGGGGGCGAAGTAGATGACGGCGTTGACGCCGGTGATCTGCTGGACGATCGCCAGCCCGATGCCGACCAGCAGCAGCCGCCGCACCCAGGGGGTGCGCAGTTCGTCCCAGGCGCCGCGCCGGGCGTCGGCCTCCAGGCCGCGGGCGTGGTCGATCCGCTCCAGCTCGGCCGGGACCTCGGCGGCGGGCAGCGTCCTGCGGAGCACCCGGGAGGCGTCGTCGGTCCGGCCCTTGCTGATGTACCAGCGCGGGGTGTCGGGGAGGAAGAACAGCCCGACGAAGAGGGCGACCGCGGGCAGCGCGGCCATCCCGAGCATCCAGCGCCATGCCTCCCACTGGGCGAGGACGGCGTTGATGAGGTAGGCGAGCAGCTGCCCGCTGACGATCATCAGGGAGTTGAAGGAGACCAGCCGTCCGCGCACGTGCGGGGGTGCGATCTCGGAGAGGTACAGCGGGGTGATGACGGAGGCGCTGCCGACGGCGAGGCCGAGGACGAAGCGGGCCACGGCCATGAACGGGACGGTGGGCGCGAGCGCGACGGCCAGCGCGCCGCCGATGAAGATGGCGCCGGCCCACAGCAGGGAGTTGCGCCGGCCCAGCAGGTCGGCCATCCGCCCGCCGGCCAGCGAGCCGAAGGCGGCGCCGATCAGCAGGGCGCTGGTGATGATCCCCTCACCCAGCGAGGTGAGGTGGAAGTGGCCCTCCATGAAGGGCAGGGCACCGGAGACCACCCCGGTGTCGTAGCCGAACAGTGCGCCGCCGAGGGCGGCGATGGCGGCGATGCCGATGATGAAGCGCCGGGCGGTGCGGGGGGTCGCGCCGCCGGCTGCTGCCGCGGGAGCCTTCTGGCTGGTCGGGGCGGACATGGTCAGCTCCAGTTCGCCCGGACGCGGTGGTCCTCGCGGGCGGCGTGGCCGGGCGGCGGCACGGGGGGACAGGGGGCTATGCGCATGGCTAGAGGGGCCTTTCGGGCAGGCGGGGGGAAGGCGGCTCCGGTGACGGAGGGGGCCTCGG
>NZ_JCANQV010000562.1:0-1749 GCF_059553635.1 Candidatus Streptomyces philanthi | reverse complement strand
CGTCGGGCAGCTCGCGCCACTCCTCGGCGGCCGGGGTCACCGCGTACCGCTCGTCGGCCTCGCCGTCCGACGCCAGCAGACCGGCGGAATGGGCGAGTTCGACCCAGAACGCCGCGAGGGACTCCGTGGTGTCGAGGGCGGCGGCGGTCCGCTTGAGGTCGCGGACGCTCAGCCCGCCCGCCCGCAGGACCGGCGGGCCGCCCAGGTCCCACTCCTTGAGCAGGTCCTCGACGGTGGCCAGCGCGGTGAGCGCCTGGCCCGCGGCCGTGGAGTCCACCAGCGCGGGGTCGTGGGCGGTGGTGGGGGAGAGCGCGGGCGGTACGGGTTCCGGCGCGCGGTGCGCACGCCCGGCGCGCAGATGCAGCGCCACCTCGCGGGGCAGGACGACGTTGCGGGGCCCGGCCTGGAGCAGCAGACCGCGGTCGAGCAGCCACTGGAGGTGCGGGGCCGGACGGTCGGTCACCCCGCCGTACGGAGGTCCCCAGACCAGCTTGTCGAGGACGGCCGTGGCCTCGGGCGGCGCGGTGCCCAGCAGCGCCGCCATCCGGGCGTGGTCGGTGAACAGCGAGGTCAGCGCGGTGATCGCGGTCACCGGGTCGTGGGTGGCGGGCAGGCCGGCCGCGGCGATGATCTCTTGGAGCCGGCCCGGGGACATCCCGGACGTGGCCTCGGCGACCGACGGGCCGAGGCCGGTGGGAGAGGGGTGTGTGGCGCTGGGCGCGAGCAGTTCGCGCGCCGTACGCACCAGCCGCAGCCGGTCGTCCGGACCCCACACCAGCGCCTGGGTGCGCAGTGCCGCCAGCGCGCCGGGCAGCGCGGCCGCCACCCGCTCGTCCCCGTCGTCCCCCGCCATCAGCGCGCCGAGCACGTCGTACGGGCACGGGTCGGGCGCCACCGCCAGCGCCTCGGCGGTCTGGAGGGCGAAACGGTCCAGCCGCTCCACGGCCCGGACGACCGAGGCCCGGGTCCCCGCCCGGGTGGCGAGCTGGGTGACATCACCGGGCACCGGGCCGAGCAGATCGGGACGGGCCCGCAGCAGATCGACGAGCCCGTCGTCGGTGCGGGTCCGAAGCTCCTCGGCGAGGGTGCGGGGCGTGTCTGTCATCCGCTCTACGTTAGCCGGGACCGGAGCCGGGGGCTGTGGTGCGGGCGGGCGGGTTGCGGGAGGGGAGGTGGTGGCGGGTGGTGCCGGGGCGGGGGTCGTCCTGGTGGGGGAGGAAGGGGCGAGGGGACGGAGGACACCCGTTGTGCTGGTGTGGCGGAGGCGGGATGAGGTGGTGTCGGCCGGAAGGCGCGTGCCGGTGGGAGAGGCCGGAGGAGCGGTACGGGGGCGTTGCGCGGGGCGTTCGCGTATGTGGCCAGGGACGGGCCCTTGTGTCCCGACGGCCCCGTGACCAGGGGCGGGGCGTCGGAGGCAGGGAGCGCCGGGTGTGCCGTCCGGGGTGCCGGGGCAGGGGGAGAGGGTACCGTCGGGGCGACAACCAGCGGACGCCGCAGGGGATTTCGTGGGGATCGAGAGCGAGCAGCTCGTCTTTGACTATCTGAGCCGGGTGGGAGACCTGGCCCAGCAGCGCGGGCTGCCGTCCAGGGAACGGATGCGGCTGGTGGCCGATCTGCGCGCCGAGATCGCGGCGCAGAAGACGGACTCGGTCTCCGGCGTGAAACGGACGCTGTCCCGGCTGGGGACGCCCGAGGCCCGGGTGACGGCCGCGCAACGTGAGGCCGGGGTGAGCGGTCCGGGCACACCGC
>NZ_JCANQV010000561.1:0-1758 GCF_059553635.1 Candidatus Streptomyces philanthi | reverse complement strand
GGCAGCCGCAGCGCGATGACCGCGCCGGCCAGCAGCAGGACGGCGCTGGTGACGAGGGTGATGTGCAGCCCGCGGACGAAGGCGTCCCGCGCCACCTCGCGCAGCGCCTCGCGGGCGGCCCCGCCGAGGCCGGACGCCACCTTGTACGCCTCCCCCAGCGAGTGCGAGGCGGCCGAGGCGGCCTTCCCGGGCACGCCGTCGACGTGCCCGATGCCCGGTGCGTAGGCGGCGTTCATCACGCTGCCGAGCAGTGCGACGCCGATGCCCGCGCCGAGCTGGTAGGACGTCTCCCCTATGGCGGCGGCCCCGCCGGCCTGCTCCGGGGGCGCCTCGTTGAGCATCGACTCGTACGCGCCGAACAACGTGGTCTGGAACCCGAAACCGAGCAGGACGAAACCAAGGGCGAGCAGCCAGAAACGGTCGTGTTCGTTCATCGCGGTCAGGCACAGCACCGCCCCCGCGGTGAGCACGAAGCCCAGCGAGACCATCGCCCGCGGGCCCGCCGCCTGGAGCACCCGGGAGCCGGCCAGCCCCGCCGCCATCGCCGAGAAGACCAGCGGCAGCATCCGCAGCCCGGTCTCCAGCGGGCTCAGCCCGAGGACGAGCTGGAGGTACTGGACCGCTATCAACTGGAGTCCGACCAGGGCGAGCATCGCCAGCACGATGCAGGCCACGGAGGTGCCGAACGCGGGCCGGGCGAACAGCCGCAGGTCGATCAGCGGATGCGCGCGGCGGCGCTGGCGCCGGACGAACAGGACCAGCAGCACCGCGCCGGCCAGGATCGGGCCCAGCGTGGTGAGGCCCAGGACGGGGCTGCCGCTGCCGATCCGCTTGACGCCGAGGACGACGCCGAGCACCCCGAGCGCCGCGACGACCGCGCCGGTCACGTCCCAGGGGCCGTTGCGCTCGCCGTGCGACTCGGGCAGCAGCCAGCGGCCTATCAGCAGCATCGCGGTCATCATCGGGATGTTGATGAGGAAGACCGAACCCCACCAGAAGTTCTCGACGAGGAACCCGCCGAGCACCGGGCCGACCGCGGCGCCGACCGCGGCCACCGCGCTCCACACCCCGATGGCCACCGCCCGCTCGCGGCGGTCGGGGAAGACCTGCCGCAGGATCGACAGCGTCGCCGGCATGATCATGGCGCCGCCGATGCCGAGCAGCGCGCGGGCCGTCATCAGCACGGGCGGGGCGGTCGCGAGCGCGGCGAGCGCCGAGGCCGCGCCGAAGAGGCCGTAGCCGAGCAGCAGGATGCGCCGGCGCCCGACCTTGTCGCCGAGGGTGCCGAAGAGGATCAGCAGCGACGCCGCGATCAGCGGGTAGACGTCGACGATCCACAGGAGCTCGACGGGGCCGGGGCGCAGGTCCTCGGTGACCGCCGGCACGGCGACGTAGAGGATCGTGGTGTCCAGCGCGACGAAGAGCAGGCTGACGCAGAGCACGATCAGCACGGTCCATCGGTTCGCGCCGCCACCGGGCCGCCGCGGAACTCCAGCCGTCCGCCCCGGGCCGGACGGGGTCGTCCCGGACATGCACGTACCTCCTCTGTGATGCTCTCGCTGCCGCGGATCAGGGCACGTGAAAGCCCCGGGGGAAACCGGTGGCAGGGGCGAGTCGCCACGTCAGATTACGCGAGTCGCCGAAGCCGTCGCATGGCTCACCTCACGATGAGACGCTCGTCGCAGGGGTTCGCGTTGCCTGCGGCGGCCGCGGAAGGCCGGCCGCCCGCCGCCCTGGATAATCGGGCGGATGACGGAC
>NZ_JCANQV010000560.1:0-1767 GCF_059553635.1 Candidatus Streptomyces philanthi | reverse complement strand
ACCCGCCAACGCCAACGAGCACTCACCCTGACGCAACGACTGCGCCACAAGATGCATCGCCACCAACGACGACGAACACGCCGTATCCACCGTCACCGCAGGCCCCTCAAAACCGAAGGTGTACGACACCCGGCCCGAAGCGATGCTGGCCGCACTGCCGTTGCTCCGGTAGCCCTCGAACTGGTCGCCGGTGAGGAGTTCGCTGTAGTCGGTGTACATGACGCCTGCGAAGACGCCCGTACGGCTGCCGCGCAGTGAAGCCGGGTCGATGCCGGTCCGCTCGATGGCCTCCCAGGTGGTCTCCAGCAGCAACCGCTGCTGCGCGTCCGTCGCCAACGCCTCGCGAGGACTCATCCCGAAGAACTCCGGATCGAACTCCCCCGCGTCATGGAGGAAACTGCCGAAGCGGGTGTACGAGGTGCCGAGTGCCTCGGGGTCAGGGTTGTAGAGGGCCTCCACGTCCCAGCCACGGTCGGCGGGGAACGCGGAGACGGCGTCCACACCGTCCGACACCAGACGCCACAGATCCTCGGGCGACGCCACACCACCCGGGTAGCGGCAACTCATACCGACGATGACGACCGGGTCGTCGTCCGCTCCCACCGGGGACGGCGCCCGGGCCGGCAGCTCGGCCTCCTCCTGCGCGCCGAACAGCTCGTCCAGCAGGAAGTCGACGAGTGCGTCGGCCGTGGGGTAGTCGAAGACAGCGGTGGCCGAAAGGCGCAGGCCGGTCACGTTGTTGAGGCGGTTGCGGAGTTCGACGGCGGTCAGGGAGTCGAAGCCGAGGTCCTGGAAGACGCGGCCGGCCTCGATCGTCTCCGGGCTCGCATGGCCCAGGACCACCGCGATCTGCGTACGTACCAGGTCCAGCAGCGCCTCACGACGCTCCGCCGCACCCAGTCCGCTCAGACGTCCCGCCAGGCCGGCCACGGCGGCCGAGCCACCGACCGCCGAGCGCCGGGCGCGCGTCCTGATCAGACCGCGCAGCAGCGGGGGCACCTCCCCCTGCTCGCGCAGGGACGCCAGGTCGAAACGGACGGGAAGCAGATGGGCGTCGTCGGCCGCCAGCGCGGCGTCGAAGAGGGCCACGCCCTGTGCGGGGGTGAGTTCGGGCATGCCCTGACGGGCGATGCGCTGAAGGTCTGCTTCGGTGAGCGTCCCGGTCATGCCGCCGTCCTGGGACCACGGGCCCCAGGCCAACGAGACCGCCGGGAGGCCCGCAGCCCGGCGATGGTGCGCCAGCGCGTCCAGGAAGGCGTTGCCCGCCGCGTAGTTGGCCTGCCCCGGGCTGCCGATCGTGCCCGCCACGGACGAGAACACCACGAACGCGTCCAGATCGAGGTCCTTGGTCGCCTCGTGCAGATTCCAGGCCGCATCCACCTTCGGACGCAACACCGCCGACAACCGGTCCGCACTCAGCGAACCAATGACACCGTCATCAAGAACACCAGCGGTATGCACCACAGCGGACACCGCATGACGCGACACCAGATCCGCCACAGCACCCGCATCCGTCACATCACACGCCTCAACCACCACATCAGCGCCACTCTCACCCAGCTCCGCCACCAACTCATCAACACCCTCAGCAGCAGAGCCACGACGACTGACCAGCAGCAGACTCCGGACACCGTGCTCCGTAGCAAGGTGCCGGGCCACCACACGCCCCAGACCACCCGTACCCCCCGTGATCAACACCGTCCCGGACGCACCCCAGGCCACCGCCTGCTCAGGCCGCGCCCGCACCAGCCGTGCCGCCAGCACCTC
>NZ_JCANQV010000559.1:0-1782 GCF_059553635.1 Candidatus Streptomyces philanthi | reverse complement strand
CGCCCCGCACCGCCACCCCGGCCCCGTGCCGGACGCCGCACCGGCGGGGGAGGCCGCGGACGCCCCGGCGGCCCCCTCGGACGGCGGCCCGGACGCCACAGCACCGCCCGCGGACACCCCCGAGGGCGACGGCAGGTTCACCGTCCGCCTCGACAACTTCGAGGGCCCCTTCGACCTCCTCCTCCAGCTGATCTCCCGGCACAAGCTCGACGTCACCGAGGTCGCCCTCTCCAAGGTCACCGACGAGTTCATGGCCCACATCCGGGCCATGGGCGCGGACTGGGACCTCGACCAGACCACCGAGTTCCTCGTCGTCGCCGCCACCCTGCTGGACCTCAAGGCCGCCCGGCTGCTGCCCGTCGCCAAGGTGGAGGACGAAGCGGACCTCGCCCTGCTGGAGGCCCGCGACCTGCTGTTCGCCCGGCTGCTCCAGTACCGCGCCTACAAACGCATCGCGGACATCTTCGGCGGACGCCTGGCCGACGAGGCCCGCCGCCACCCCCGCACCGTCGGCCTCGAACCGCACCACGCCGAGCTGCTGCCCGAGGTCGTCCTCGGCATCGGCCCCGAGGGCTTCGCCCGCCTCGCGGTCAAGGCCATGCAGCCCCGGCCGAAGCCCCAGGTCTACGTCGACCACATCCACGCCCCCCTGGTCAGCGTCCGCGAGCAGGCCGAGGTGGTGATGGCGCTGCTGCGCGGGGCGGGGGAGCACACCTTCCAGGACCTGGTCGCCGACGCGCCGGACACCCTCACCGTCGTGGCCCGCTTCCTCGCCCTGCTGGAGCTCTACCGGGAACGCGCCGTCGCCCTGGACCAGGAGGAGGCCCTCGGCGAGCTGAGGGTCCGCTGGACGGGCGAGGACGGGGCCGCCCCCGTGGTGACCGACGAGTTCGACCGGGAGGCGGGCAGCGACGCGCCGGACGAGGAGCCCGGCACCGACGACACACGGCAGGAGGAACGGGCATGAACGGCCCGGACGAGGAGTACGACATCCCCGCACACGGGACCGGCACACCGTCCGGCCCCCCGGCCGGCGCCCCCGGCGTCGCCGGCCTGGAACTGGCGCCCGCCCTGGAGGCGGTCCTCATGGTCGTCGACGAACCGGTCACCGAGGAACACCTCGCCAGGGTCCTTGAGCGCCCGCGCCGCGCCGTGGCCCGCGCCCTGCGCGATCTGGCCGACGACTACACCCGGCAGGGCCGCGGCTTCGAGCTGCGCGCCGTCGCCGGCGGCTGGCGGTTCTCCTCGCGCGCCGCCTACGCCGAGGCGGTGGAGGGCTTCGTCCTGGACGGCCAGCAGGCCCGTCTCACCCAGGCCGCGTTGGAGACCCTGGCCGTGGTCGCGTACCGTCAGCCGGTCAGCCGTTCCCGGGTGTCCGCCGTCCGCGGGGTCAACTGCGACGGCGTGATGCGCACCCTCCTCCAGCGCGGTCTGGTGGAGGAGGCGGGGACGGAACCCGAAACAGGTGCGATCCTGTACAGGACGACGAACTACTTTCTGGAGCGGATGGGCCTGCGCGGCCTGGACGAGCTCCCCCAGCTCGCACCGTTCCTCCCGGAGGCGGACGCGGTCGAGGGCGACTCCCCGGAAGGTGTCCCGTCGTTCGACGTAGACGACAGCGGCGACTCTCAGACGGATCATTGATGCGAAGCAGCGGCAGGAACAGCGGGAAGAACTACCGGGGCGCGGGCAATCAGCGCGACGACAAGCAGAAGCGCGCGGGCCGTCCCCGTCCCGAGGAGCGCCGCTACGACGTGGGCGGTTCCGGCAAGGGCGGCCAGG
>NZ_JCANQV010000558.1:0-1790 GCF_059553635.1 Candidatus Streptomyces philanthi | reverse complement strand
GACCTCCCGGCCCTCCTCGCGCCGTTCGTGGGCGTCGGGCTTCCGCTTCGCCTTCGGCCGGGACCGCTCCGCCGGGCGGGGCCTCTTCTCGGGGGACGGGCGCTTCGCCGGACGGGGGCCCGGCTCGGGGCGCGAGGTCTTGTCGGGGGACGGCCTGCGGGGGGCCGGACGTTGTCCGGGCCGGTCGGTGGCGGGGCCCGGTTCGCCGGGCCTCTCGGCGCGGTGCGGATCGGGGGCACGGCCGGCCGGCGCGTTCCCGCCGCGGCCCGGCCGTCCGCCGTCGCCAGGGGCGCCCGGCGCACCCGGATCACCGTGGGCGCCCGGACGCCGCTTGGTGCGGAGGTTCTTCAGGATGCCGCCGAGCTTGCGGGTCACTCCGCCCATGAAACGGGTGAGGCCATTGATCAGCTCCTGGTAGAGGAGCTCCAGCAGGGCGACGACCCCGGCGGCGACGGCCTTGGCGAACGGCACCGCGCCGTTGCCGCTCTTGACCGCCTTCAGGAACGCCATGAACAGACCGAAGGCGGCGAGGATGCGGCTGAGCGCGCCCCAGGCCGTCTTGAGAGCGTCGATGATGCCCATTACCCAGCCCGCGCCCGGGATCAGCTTGGCGACGACCTTCTCCATGACCAACATGCCGATGATCGCGGGAAGTTGGGGAACCGCGGCGTCCCAGGCCATGCCGCCCATCTCCTCGACGGTGACACCGCCGTCGAGCAGTTCCCGGAACTCCTCCGGCGCCAGCCCGGTGATCTCCTGCACCTTCTGGTTGAACCATTCCTTCACCGCCGCCTGGATCTCGGTGAAGAGATGCTCCTTCGCCCCGCTCTCGGCCGCGCCGCCGGCCTTGCTGATCCAGTCACCCGGGTCGGAGACGATGTCGCTGAAGATCGCGGCCCATTCGCCGAGCGCGGCGATGGCCTGCTGCCCGAACTCCACCGCCGAGACGGTGACGTTCTCCGCGACGTCGACGGCTGCCAGCAGCCCGCCCTCCATGGCGTCCAGCCCGGCGAGCAGCGCGCCGCCCAGCCCGTCGAGCAGCTTGCCCGCCACCTCCTTGAGCGCGTCCGCGGCCTCGTTGACCTTGCGGACGGCCCAGTCGCGGCCCGCGTTGATGGTGTTCCGCCACTTGTCGCGCAGCGCCGGGTAGTCGGCGAGCATCTCGTCGCCGAAGGCGATCAGCGCGTCGGCGAAGTCGTTGATCTGCTGGACGACCCAGTTGCGCGCCTCGTCGATGAGCCGGAAGACCTCGCGCTTGAACGCGTCGATGAGGTCCGTGACGGCCTTGCGGGCCCGCTCGAAGAACCCCTTGATCTCGTCCTTGAGACCCTGCCACCACTGCTTGAGCTGGTCGAGGAACCCTCCGTCGCCCTTCTCCGCCTCCTTCTTCTTGTCCTCCTGCTTCTTCTGCGCGTCCTGCTCGGCGCCGGAGTGCTCGTCCTCGATCTTCTGGTTGTCGTCCTCGGTCCGCTTGTCGACGTCCTTGTCGGTCTGCTCCTGCTTGTCGTCGATGTCCTTGCGGACCTTCTCGTACTTCTTCCCCTTCTTGTCGTCGATCTCCGAGACCTTGTCGTCCTGCTCCTTGCGCCACTTGTCGCGCGCGTCGGCGATGTCCCGCCGGCCCTTCTCGCGCTCGCCCTCCTGCTTCCTGGTACCGGCGTCGACCTCACGCCGCAGGTCCCGGTCGTGCTTCTCCCGGTCCGCCCTCGCCCTGTCGTCCTTGGTCCGGCGCTCCTTGCCCATGCGGTGCAGGCCCTGCGCGAACGCCGCCTGGATCTGCGGCCCGCGGT
>NZ_JCANQV010000557.1:0-1793 GCF_059553635.1 Candidatus Streptomyces philanthi | reverse complement strand
GACGCTGTTGGTTTATTCGGCCCCTGCTTGTGCCCCGTCGAGCGTCAGCTCGGCGGGGCACAGTGCTGCGAAGTGGCTGGTGCGGGTGCGGGCCCGTGGTGTGCCGGTGAGGTGGGCGTCGATGCGGGCGAGGTTGACCGCGGCCCCGGTGAGCTGGTGCTGGAGGCTGGTTTTCGCCAGGCCCCGGTAGCGGGATCTGCGCAGACCGCAGCGCCCGACTGCTTGGGAGATGGTGCCTTCGACGCCGGCCCGGACCTTGTATCGCTCTTTCCAGGCGTCGGTCTGCTGCTCGGTGCGGATACTGCGGATGGCGTCGTGCTCGGTCTGCTGTTGCCGCAGCATGAGTTCCCGGCGGCGGCCGGTGGCGGAGCTGACGCAGTCCCGCAGGTGGGGACAGAGGCCGCAGCGGCTGACCGGGAACTTCACCTGGATGACCGGCAGGCCCTTCGAATCATTGCGGGAGTACCAGTTCGCGGCGGTGACACCGCCGGGGCAGGTCACCTGCCGGTTTTCCCAGTCGATGGTGAACGCGTCCAGCGTGAAAGGGCCCTTGGCCTGGGACGAGGTGTTCTTGACCAGGGGCCCGTGCAGCTCGACACCGTGGCGGCCACGGGCGGCAAGGACATGGGCGGCGGTGGGATATCCGGCATCCACCCAGTGCTCGGCGGGCAGGCAGTCGCGGGCCGCGAGCGAGTCGTGGATCTCCTCGTTCATCGCGTTGTCCGCGACCGTCGCCACCGTGGTGGCCACGTTGGTGACCAGGTTCGGGACGTCACTCTCGCCGCAGGTCTCGGTGAGATGGACCTTGTATCCGTCCCACATGGTGTCTCGTTTGACGCCGACACGGGCGTCGGGGTCATAGGGGTTGACCAGGCGCGTCGCGCCCGGCGGCCGGTCTTTTGGGCCCCGCCGCGTCACCTCGCCGTCCACCCGGTGGAAGTGCTGGACCCAGACCTGACGCAGAACCTCGACCTCATCCAGCGAGCGGAGTGCCGCAGGAGCGCCCGCACCGAAGACGGCTTGCAGCAGGTGTGTCCCGTCCCGCCCGATCCGCAGACCCACCTCGTCCCGCTTCGCGCGGGCCTTGGGGAACCGGGAGTCCTCAGCCCGGGTGGCGTAATGCCTGAACCAGTCCGGCTCCGCGGTCTCGGACAGCCATTCCGGAGCGGCCTGAGCGAGCGCGTTCAACGCCGCCCGCAGTGTCTCGGCCATCTGCTCCAGCCAGCACAGATCACGGGCCGCCGACAGCACATGCGTGGCGTCCGTGCGGGCCCGGCCCGCGCTCTTGAGCAGCCCCTTTTCCCGGGCGGCGGCCAGCACAGCATCCAGCACCCGCCGCCCACCGTCCGCCCCGGCCAAACGGTCCCGGAACTCCGACAACACCGAGAAGTCGAAGCCGGGATCGTCGAGTGGGAGCCCGAGTGCGTACTTGAAGTCGATCCTGGCCCGGACCGCCTCCGCGGCCTGGCGGTCGGTCAGCCCCTCCACGAACTGGAGCACCGACACCAGCGCCAGCCCGGCCGGTGACCAGGCGGGCCGGCCTCGTGAGGCGAACAGATCCGAGAAGTCCTCGTCGCGGAACACCGGCCCCAGCTCGTCCCGGACCCGAATCGCCAGGCTCCCCTTCGGGAACGCAGCCCAGGCCACCCGAACCGTCTCCGCCGGAATCTCTCCCGGCCCCTTCGGCTGCATCGACATCGACACCCACCCCACACAACAACGTCGGTCCCCATGACCACAACCGGGTCATGGGGACCGACGTCACGCGAGGGGCCGAATAAACCAACAGCGTC
>NZ_JCANQV010000556.1:0-1795 GCF_059553635.1 Candidatus Streptomyces philanthi | reverse complement strand
GCGGCGGGCGGGACCGCTGCGCGCACCTGTTGCTGGCGGACGTGACCCGGCTGCCGCTGGCCGACGCGGCACTGGACGCGGTGTTCGCGGCCGGGCTGGTCTCCCATCTGGAGCGGCCGTCGCACGGGTTCGCCGAACTGGCCAGGGTCGTCCGTCCCGGGGGCGTGCTGGCGCTGTTCCATCCGGTGGGCCGGGCGGCGCTCGCGGCGCGCAAGGGCCGCGAACTCACCCCCGGCGACCTGCGCGCGGAGGAGAACCTGCGGCCCCTGCTCGCGGCCAGCGGCTGGGAACTCGTGCGCTATACGGACGAGGACACCCGCTATCTGGCGCTGGCGGTGCGACGCGGCTGAGGTGCGAGGCCGCCCGGTTCCCTATGCCTCGTCCGCCCCCGTGGTGCGCAGGGTGTGCGGTACGGGGCAGCCGCCCGCGCGCCGGGAGGCGGGGAAGGTACCGAGGTCGGCGACGCGGTAGCCGTGGGGGTAGCCCTTGACCTCGGGGTTCTGGCGGGCGTGGTGCGGGGTGCGGCGGGGCGGCAGCAGCCGGACCGCCTTGGCGCGCAGCCGCAGGGCCGTGTGGACCGCCGTGCGTGCGGCGGGGCTGGGGCGCTCGAACCGGAAGGCGTCGAGCAGGGCGTCGTCCAGGAGGGCCGTGCACGCGGTGCGGACCATCGGGCCGAGGGGTCCGTACCAGCCCGCCACCAGGTCCAAGGTGGCGTCCGCGACCTTGCGGCCGCCCTTGTCGAAGCCGAAGTGCGCGTCCTCGTAGTCGTCGAGGCAGCGCTCGAATTCCTCGTAGGTCTGCGGGATGCCGGTGATGCCCATGTGGCGGCCGAGGGTGCGGTAGTAGGTGGCCATGGCCTGCGTCTCGTGGGTGCTCAGCCTGCGCCAGCCGAAGCGGTCGATCCAGCGCTTGGGCACGACGACGAAGGTGCACAGCACGTACCGCATGTCGTCGTTGCTGATGTCGTAGCCGCGGTGCATCTGGTTCATCCGGCGGATCGCCGTGCGGCCGTCCTGGCTGTCGAAGCCGTGCTCGACGACGGTGTCGAGGAGCAGCACGGTGTCGTCGTAGCGCTTCTGCGAGCGGTCCGTCAGTTCCCCGGTCTCGGCCAGCAACCGGCCGATGCTCGGCACGGCGTAGGTGCGGTAGAGCGCCAGTTCCAGGGCCCGGGTGATGTCCCAGGGGAATTCGTGGGTCGCGGTGATGCGGTGGATCCGCAGGAAATCACGCTCCGGGTCGAGCGTCATGATTTCCTTCAACCAGTCGTAGCGCCGCATCCCGCGTTCCGTCCCTTCGGTAGCCAAGATGCCCAGGGTAGACGGGCCGTCAGGGCGCAGGTGCCGTACGGGGAGCAGGAGTTCGGCCGCCGACGCCACCGGAGCGCCCCCGGGGAGGCGGCGTCGCGGTCTTGGACCTGCGGAAAGGCGCTCGGCAGCCGGGAACGCGCGCGCCCCGGGGGCGGCCGGCCTGTGTGACCGGGCCGTCCCCGGGGCGGCGCCCCGGGCTCAGCGTCCGAGTTGTTTGCGGCCGGCGCGCTGGAGACGCCGCCGCTGGGAGGGGTCCAGCGCCAGATACGCGACGGCCGGTACCCCGATCATGACCAGAAGGGCCGCCCAGAAGGGCAGCAGCCACAGCAGGACCACTCCCACCGCCACGCCGCCGATCGCGACCTTCGCCTGTGTGGACATTCTTCACTTCCCTTCCGCGGCACTTCCCGTGCCCCGTCTTCCTCCATTGAACGCCGGATCGGCGCCGGAGGTTCCCTCCGACCACCGCGGGGCCCTCCCGGCGCCGT
>NZ_JCANQV010000555.1:0-1796 GCF_059553635.1 Candidatus Streptomyces philanthi | reverse complement strand
CGCGCCGGGCGCCCGCGCTGAGCCTCGCGGACTATCTGGCGCGCGGCGGGAGGACGAGCTGACGTGACGGCGGCACCTACGACGACGGGCCCGGCACCCGCACCGCGACCGGGCCCGGCCCTGGGGGGACGGACCCGATGAGCAACGCACTCGCCGTCGCGACGGTCACCCAGGCCCTCGCCCTGCTGATCGAACACCATCTGCGCCCCGAGATCGATCTGGCCGTCTCGGTGGAGACCCGTAAACCCCCGTCCGATCCCCCCACCGACCCGACGATCACCGTCTTCCTGTACCAGGTCACCCACGACCCGGCGATGCGCAACAACGACCTGGTCACCCGGGCCTTGGACGGCACGTTGCTGAAGCGGCCCGCCGCCGCGCTCGACCTGCACTTCCTGATCAGCGCGTACGGCGAGGAGACCGAACTGGTCGGGCAGCGGCTGATCGGCAGCGTGGTCCGCACCCTGCACGAGATCCCCGTACTGCCCAAGGAGTTGATCGAGGAGGCGGCGCGGCGTCCCTACCTGGGAGGCAGTGATCTCGCGGAGTCCGTCCAGCGGGTGCGTTTCACCCCGACCCAGATGGACGTCGACGAGACCTCCAAGCTCTGGGGAATGCTCAACAACACGCCGTACGCGCTGTCGGTCGCGTACCAGGCGGCGCTGGTCCTCCTCGACGGCCACGAACGTCCCCGCCCGGCCGCGCCGGTACGCCGGCCGGACGTCACGGTGCTGCCGTTCGGGGCCCCGGGGGCGCCCGAGCCGCCGAAGGCCGGGGGGACGACGGAGACGGAGGGGGACGCGCGGGCGGCGGAGAGGGACGAGGGCACGGCGGGCGGTGGTGGGCGTGAGGCCGGTCGGGCGGCTTCCGGTGCCGGGGCGCGGAAGGCGGCGGGGGGTGGTACGGCCCGGCGTGGTGGGGCCAAGTCCGGTGCCTCGTCGCCCCGTTCGCGTACCCGGAAGGCGACCGGCACCGGGCGGCCGGGCACCCGGGGCGGGGGCACCGCCCGCGGAGGCGCGGCGGACCGCACGGACGACGGCACGGAGAGCTGATCCACGGTGCGCGGAACGGGGGCGGAGAAGGACATGGGCGGTGACACGACGGGGGCGGGGGGCAATGCGGCGGGCGCGCGAAGGCGCGGCGCGGGGAACGGGGCCACGGACGGCCCCTCGGGCGCGACGGAGGCAACAGCCACCGGCACCCCCCGCGGAGCAGACGCACCCCCCGCCCCGGAGACCGGCGGCGCCCTGGCCGCCGCCGCCCGTTCCGTCCTGGCGCGCCTCGACGCCCACGCCGCACGCGCCCGGGGCGCCACACCGGACAACCCCGCCACGGACACCGGTCCCCTCCCTGAACAGCCCCCGTCCGGCTCCCCGCCCCCCGAGGTCCCCTCCCTCGACGCCCTGGTCTCCTGTTTCGGGCTGAGTGCCTTCGAGCGGGAGGTCGTCCTGCTCGCCGTCGCGGCGGAGATCGATCCGACGGCCGGTGCGCGGTGTGCGACGGCGAGCGGTGATCCCGGCCGTGCGTACCCGACCTTCGCGCTGGCGCTCGCCGTGCTGGACGCGCCGCACTGGAGCGCGCTCACGCCGGTCGCCCCGTTGCGGCGCTGGCGGCTGGTGGAGCTGGACGACGAGACGCGTCTGACGACCACCCGGCTGCGTTTGGACGAGCGGGTCCTGCACTTCCTGCTGGATTCGCCGTACCTCGACACCCGGCTGCACGGCCTGCTGCGGCGCGCCCCGGCGCCGGAGGCCCTGCCGCCGTCGTACGACGAGGCGGCGGACCGGGTCGTCGCG
>NZ_JCANQV010000554.1:0-1796 GCF_059553635.1 Candidatus Streptomyces philanthi | reverse complement strand
GCGTCGCGAACGACTGGAGCGCGCTCCATCTGCGGGACGTCCTCGACGCCCCGGCCGCCACCGCCGCCCTCGCCTTCGGCGCGTTCTCCGCGGCGATGACCGCCGGCCGGTTCGTCACCGACCGGGTCGTCGCCCGGCTCGGGCCCGTACGCCTGGTCCGCTACGGCGCCGCGCTGGCCGCCGCCGGGCTGACGGCCGCGGCGCTGGCGCCCTGGACGCCGCTCGCCCTGGCCGGCTGGACGGTGTTCGGCATCGGGCTCTCCGGCTGTGTCCCGCAGTTCTTCAGCGCGGCCGGTCACAGCGACGCCGGTGCCTCGGGCGCCAATGTCTCCCGGGTCGCCGGCCTCGGCTACCTCGGGATGCTCGCCGGTCCCGCCGTCATCGGGCCGCTCACCGACCTCGTACCGCTCAATCTCGCGTTCTTCCTGCCGGTGGTCCTCTGCGTGGTGGTGGCGGGCGCGGCCGGGGTGCTGCGCACCCGTTGACGCGCTACCGGACCCTTCCCTTCCGCAACGCTCTGACCAGGCACAACGCGCCGTGGGACGGTAATGACAACGGTCACCGGTGCAGCCTTTGGATCTCCGGCGGAAGTGCGGTTTGCTTCCGACGGACGACCCAGGAAGGAGCGCGCCATGACCGAGCACGCCCACGGGCACCCCACGGACGCCGAGGACCGCCCGCAGGGACACGACGACCACCACGACGATCCCCACGGCCCCTCCCACGACCGGGCCCACGGGCACGGTCATGGGCACGGGCACTCCCACGCGCACACCGTCTCCCCCGACGCCGACCGGCGGTGGCTGCGCGCCGCGCTGGTACTGATCACCGCGTTCATGGCCGTCGAGGTCGTCATCGGCGTCCTGGCCCGCTCGCTGGCGCTGATCTCGGACGCCGCCCATATGCTCACCGACGCGGCGTCGATCGTCCTGGCGCTGATCGCCATGCGGCTCGCGGCCCGCCCCGCGCGCGGCGGCTTCACCTACGGCCTCAAGCGCGCCGAGATCCTCTCCGCCCAGGCCAACGGCATCACCCTGCTCGTGCTGTCCGTCTGGCTCGCGTACGAGGCGGTGCGGCGGCTGATCTCGCCGCCCGAGGTGACCGGCGGACTGGTGCTGGTGACCGCGCTGGCCGGGGTGGTGGTGAACCTCGTCGCCACCTGGCTGCTCTCCCGCGCCAACCGCTCCAGCCTCAACGTCGAGGGCGCATACCAGCACATCCTCACCGATCTGTTCGGCTTCGTCGCCACCGCCGTCTCCGGCCTGGTCGTCCTGCTCACCGGCTTCTCCCGGGCCGACGCCATCGCCACCCTGATCGTCGTCGCGCTGATGCTGCGGGCGGGCGTCGGACTGGTCCGCGACTCCGGGCGGATCTTCATGGAGGCGGCGCCGGCCGGCTGCGACCCGGACGCGATCGGCGACCACCTGGTGGCCGCCGACCAGGTCGTCGAGGTCCACGACCTGCACCTGTGGGAGATCACCTCCGGCGAACCGGCGCTCTCCGCACACGTCCTGGTGGCACCGGGCGGCGACTGCCACCGGGTGCGCCGCGACCTCCACCGGCTGCTCGGCAGGGAGTACGGCATCACCCACGCCACCCTCCAGGTCGACCACGTCGGCGAACAGGACCCGCCCGACGCGCTCCTCCAACTCGGCACCGGCCCCGCCCCGAGCACCGGCGCCCACTGCGGGGAGACCCACGGTCCGGTCCACCGGGCGGGGCCGCACGAGCACTGATACGGGGCGGGGGCGGCCGGCGCCCCCGTACGTCCCCTGGCCGCACCCGCCCCGCCCCAT
>NZ_JCANQV010000553.1:0-1798 GCF_059553635.1 Candidatus Streptomyces philanthi | reverse complement strand
GCCAAGGTCCGTGAGAGCGCGCCCTCCTCCTCCGGTTCCCGCTCCGCCACCGACACGTCGGCCGCCAAGGACCGGATGCGCTCCGCGCTGTCCTCCGTCCGCAACGCCGCCTCCTCGGCCGCCGCCTCCCGGGCGGACGAGGCCCCGGAGGGGAACCGCCCGGCGCCGCCGCGCGCCTCGGTGACCGATGTCGTCCCGCGCCGCACGCTCTTCGTCATCGGCGCGGTGGTGCTGCTCGCGATCGTCTGCACGGTGCTGGCGTTCGCCATCGGCAACGACGAGGACACCACCGGTGCCGCGGCCGGCCGCGACGCCCAGCCGACGGCGAGCCACACCCGGCAGAAGGACGCCAAGGGAGGGACCACGGACGGGCATTCCGGCGATCCGGCCCCCTCGGCCTCCGGCAAGGCGGATGACGCCGACAAGGGTGACAAGGGTGACAAGGGTGATAAGAGCGACAAGGGCGACGAAGAGGGCGAGCTGCCCGACGGTTTCGCCCGTACCACCGACACGACGTTCCGCTTCCGGATGGCGCTGCCCGAGGGCTGGCACCGCACCGGCACCGCGGGCCGCAACTCCGGCGGCATATACAGCGCTTCGGGCGGTTTCCCCCGCGTCCAGGTCGACTACAACGGCAAGCCGGGCAAGGACGCCGCAGCGGCGTGGCGCAGCGCCGAACCCGGCGTCCGCGCCTCCAGCGACGGCTACCACCTCATCGGCATCAAGTCCGTGAAGTGGCGCGACTACCCCACCGTCGCCGACTGGCAGTTCACCCGCGAGCAGGGCGGCGAGAAGGTCCGCGTCCTCAACCGCGGTTTCCGCGCCGACGACAGCCACGGCTACGCCATCATGATCACCTGTAAGGCGGACGACTGGTCGGACGACGAGTGCCGCGAACTGCGCGACACCGCCTTCCGGACCTTCGCCATCCACGACTGACCGTTCACCGGAGCGGGTCACACCGTACGGCGTCGGCCCGTAGGGTGAGGGCCCGTGGGGTCGCATGGCCGTACGATCCGCACCGTACACACCCGCGGACGACCGGGACCTCCCGTCCCGTCGCCCGGGGGACGGCACACGAGGCGCGAGGCGCGCGGTGGGGAGGCGTCGTGGACGAGTACGCGGGAAGGGTGCTCGCCGAGCGCTACCGCCTGCCCCTGCTGCCCCAGGGGGACGAGGGCTTCGCCGAGACACCGGCCCTCGACACCTACAGCTCCCAGCGGGTGCTGCTGCGCCAGGTGCCGCTGCCGGAGGTGGTGGAGGCCGAGGTGGTGGGCGCGGAGGCGGGCACCACGGTCTCGGGGTACGGCAACGGCACGTTCCCGGTGGCCCTGGCGAAGCCGGGCCTGCCGCCGCCCGGCACCGGGGCGGCCGACCGCGACCCCCGCGACCCGGCCGTCCGGCGGGCCCTGCTGGCGGCCCTCGCCGCCTCCCGGCTGCCCGACCATCCCCTCCTTGAGCAGGTCTTCGACGTCTTCGTCCAGGACGGCAGCCTGTGGATCGTCTGCGAAGTGGTCACCGCGGCCCGCCCGTTGGCGGAGCTGCTGGCCGAGGGCCCGCTGTCGCCGTACCGCGCCGCGGAGATCGGCGACGATCTGCTGACCGCCCTCCGTGTGCTGCACACCCATGGCTGGACGCACCGCAACCTCACCGCCCGCACGGTCCTCATCGGCAACGACGGCCGCGCGATCCTCACCGGCCTCGCGGTCGGCGCGGCCCAGGAGGCGCTGTGCGGCGAGGAGTTGGGTGACGACGGCCCTGCCGGCGCCGCCCCGTCCGGCCCGCTCGCCGCCGAACG
>NZ_JCANQV010000552.1:0-1800 GCF_059553635.1 Candidatus Streptomyces philanthi | reverse complement strand
CCGGGCAGCGGGGCGAAACCCGCCGCGGGTCGCTGGAGGGCACTGCGTGGGTCGGAAAGGCCCAGCGGCGCCTGCCCGGCCGCACCCGGGAGAGGGGACACCGAGGAGGCGGCAGACGGGGCCGACTGCCGCAGGGAGGGGGAGGTGGGATGCTCCGTCACGCGTGGGGTTCCATCCGTCCGGGGCTGAGCGCCCGACGTCCGAAGGGCCCGGCGCGCCGAGGGGTGACGCGTGGGGCCCGAGGCGTCTCAGGCACGTCGCAGGTGCAGGAAGAGCTGGATCTCGGGTGGTACGTCCGTGCTCGCCGGGGCATAGGTGAAAGCATCCTCCCCGATGACGTCGAAGCCCGCGTCGCGCACGACCCGGCGCAGATCGTCCCGCAGATAACCCGATACCCGGATCGAGTTGCCCAGGAACGGGATGGTGAAGTCGTCCACATCGGCCTCGACCATCGACAGGGCCAGCAGCCCGCCCGGTCGTAGCAGATCATGCAGCATCCGCAGCGCATAGGGAATCTCCGCACGCGGCAGCATCAGCAGGGTGAAGAACGCGGCGATGCCGTCGAAGGAGCCGGCGTCACCGAGCCGGCCGCCGCGCAGATCGGCGAGATCCAGCCGGTGGAACTCGGCCGCCGGCACATTGTCCCGCGCCAGCTTGATCATGCCGGGGGAGATGTCGACCCCCACGACGCGGTGCCCGGCGTCGGACAGCTGACGTGTCGTCGGCACGCCCGTGCCGCACCCCACGTCCAGTATCCGCGAGCCGGGTGGCAGCGTTCCGGCCAGCCACGCGCCGGACGCCAGCTGGCCCTCCTTGTGCGGGAAGGCGTCGTCGTACCGGTCGCCGATCGTGTCGAACGCCTCGCCCTGGCCCGCCCGGTCCAGCACGAGCCGGTGCAGCCCCTCGTATCCGTCGTAGCTCGCAGCGCTCACGACCTCGCCCCTCCTGCGACCGCGGTCAAGTTCGGTTTCCAGTTCTGGAGTTGCGCCTGTGCAGTATCGCGGAGGACGATCCTACGGTTCGTCACCCCGGGCGCATCAAGGGGGCTCGTTGCCCCTCCTCGCCACGGGAGAGGCGGGGGAGCCCATAGGCGCGTCTTTCCATGATTCGCCCGGTTCACTCGCCTTCACTCTCTTCGCTCGCTCACGACCGCAAACGTTCCGGTACGCGGTCCCAGTCCTCCGGGAGCGGCGGCACCTCCCAGGCCGGATCGGGCCGCCAGTCCTCCCAACCGTCGCCGAACGGGCGGCCCCACGCCGTGATGTGCGCGAGCGCGGCGCGGCCCGCCGCCCGCACTCCGGCGGCCCGCCCGGCGGGCATCAGGCCGTCCCGCTGGGCCTGGGCGAACTCGTCCTCGTCCCGCCACTCCCAGCTGCGGTCCGGGTGGACGCTGATGTCGAGGAAGTGGTCCTCGGAGTCGACGCCGCCCGCCCACCGCAGCCGCGGCTCCTCCAAGTTGACGTACCAGTTCTTGAAGCGCCAGCCGCGCTCCCAGAACAGCCACACCGACCACGGGTCGCCCGGCCGGGCGAGTTTCAGTACGCCCGTCCCGAACCACTGGTCGCGTACGGTGCGCCGCGGGCGGGTGTACCGGGTGGCCAGCGGCTCGTGGTGGACGGGGCTGCCGTCCTCCATCACCGGCTTCACACAGGTGGTGCCGGGCGCCATCCACACCGCGAGGAGATCGGCGGTGTCCTGCACCACGGTCACCGGGCGGCAGATGTGGAACCGGCCGCCCTCGGCGTTGTCCCGGTAGCGCCACAGGATGTGGTCCCCGGGCTTCCAACGGCCCGTCCCCGT
>NZ_JCANQV010000551.1:0-1822 GCF_059553635.1 Candidatus Streptomyces philanthi | reverse complement strand
CTGGTGCGCCACATCTGCTGGGCGGGCTGCTGGCTGTGCGGCTGAGCACCGCACCGCGGCCCGCCCGTACGGAAAGCGGCCCGCGTCCTCCCGCGCGGGCCCCCGGGACGGCAGAATCAGGCCCCCGCGCGCAGCGAACCAGGGAGGCCCCATCGTGCCGGAGCGTCAGGCGGCGGACGACAACGAGGTGAGCGCCCCGCCGGAGGTACGGCGGCAGGAGCACCGGCTCCGCCGCGACCTGGGGGTCTGGGGACTCACCGCCATCGGCTTCTCCAACATCGTCGGCTCCGGCTGGCTCTTCGCCGCCCTCTACGCGGCCCGCGCCGCCGGGCCCGCCTCCCTGCTGTCCTGGATCGGCGCGGGCGTCCTGTGCGCCCTCGTCGCCCTGGTCATGGTCGAACTCGGCGCGACCCGGCCCGAGGGCGGCGGCACCGTCCGCTGGCCGCTGTACGCCGGAGGGCCCCTGGTCGGCACCGTCGTCGGCTGGTCGGTACTGCTCTCCGTCGGCGGCACCGCGGCCGAGATCAGCGCGATCATGCAGTACGCCGCGCACTTCCTGCCGGGCCTGACCCGCGGCGGCACCCTCACCGCCTCCGGCCTCGCCCTCGCCACCGGGCTCAGCGTGCTGCTGACGGCCCTGAACTGGTTCGCGGTGAAGCTGTTCGCCCGGCTCAACAACCTGGTCTCGGTGTTCAAGATCGCCGTCCCGCTGGTCACCGTGGCCGCGCTGCTCGCCTCGGGCTTCCACCCCGGCCGGCTCACCGACCACGGCGGCTTCGCCCCCTACGGCTACACCGCCTGCCTCGGCGCCCTCGCCGCCGGCGGCATCGTCTACTCCGTCAACGGCTTCCAGGCCCCGCTCGACTTCTCCGGCGAGGCCCGCTCCCCGCGCCGCACCCTCCCCGCCTCCGTGCTCGGCGGCATCGGCCTCGCCGTCCTGATGTATCTGGCCCTCCAGACGGCGTTCCTCCTCACCGTCCCCGAGGACGCCCTGGCCGGCGGCTGGCGCGGCGTCAACTTCGAGTCACCCTTCGGCGAACTCGCCCTCCTCCTCGGCCTGCACTGGCTCGCCGTCCTGCTCTACGCGGACGCCGTCCTCTCACCCGGCGGCTCCGCCTACGTGGGCGTGGCCCTCAACGCCCGCCACACCTACGCCCTCGCCAAGAACGGCACCCTGCCCCGCTGGTTCATGACGGTGCACGAACGCTCCGGGGTGCCGCGCCGCGCCCTCGCGCTCAACCTCGGGGTGATCGTCGTCTTCCTGCTGCCGTTCGGCGGCTGGCAGGACATCGTCGGCGTGATGGGCGACATGTACCTGCTGATCTACGCGGCGTCCGCCGTCGCCGCCGCCGTCTTCCGCGCCGAGCCCGGCGCCCGCACCGACGGCCGGGTGCCCGGACTGCGCTGGATCGCCCCGCTGAGCTTCGTCGTGGCCACCGAGTTCATCTACTGGTCCGGCTGGCACCATCTGCGCCTCGCCCTGCCCCTGGTCCTCGCCGGCGTCCTCGTCTTCACCGCCATGCACCGCGCCAGCGGCCACCGCTCCCTCGCCGCCGAACTGCGCACCGGCGCCTGGCTGGTGTGCTACCTGCTCGCCCTGGCCGCACTGTCCTGGCTCGGCACCTTCCAGGGCTCGGCACACCTGCCCGCCCCGTACGACTCCCTGGCCACGGCGGTCCTCGCCCTCGGCGTCTTCTCCTGGGCCGTCCGCGCGGGCGTCCGCCACCGGACACGGACGGGGAGGGACCCGCGGCACGGCGCGCTGCCCGCGGCAGGATGACCGCGCCCGTCCGGGACGCCGCACGACGTCCCGGACGGGCAC
>NZ_JCANQV010000550.1:0-1832 GCF_059553635.1 Candidatus Streptomyces philanthi | reverse complement strand
AGCCCCACCGCTGCCCACGGACCCCCCGGACCCGAGCCCCACCGGGCCGACCGAGGCCCCGGACCCGACGCCCACCGGGCCGACCGAGGCCCCGGACCCGACGCCCACCGGACCGACCGAAGTCCCGGACCCGAGCCCCACCGGCGTGCCGACGCCGGAGCCGACGCTCACCCCGGCACCGACCCTGACCCCGGTGCCCACCCCCACGGCGACCTCCGGGCCGGACCCGACGCCCACACCGACCGTCAAGCCGCCCCGCCCGCACTGCGGCTGGCACTGGTTCGGGCCGATCCTCATCTGGTACTGCACCTGTTGAACGCGGCGGGCCCCGCCACGCGGCGGGGCCCTCCGTCATACGGTCAGCGGTTGCGTCCGGTCAGCTGCCGCGCCGGGCGGCCCGGCGGGGTGGTGCGGCGGCGGTAGACCACGTACGGGCGGAACAGGTACCGCACCGGCAGGGCGACCACATGCATCAGCCGGGTGAACGGCGCGAGCAGCAGCAGACAGCCGCCCAGCAGCACATGGACCTGGAACGCCAGGGGTGCC
The DNA here is from genome assembly GCF_059553635.1 of Candidatus Streptomyces philanthi. NCBI lineage: Bacteria > Bacillati > Actinomycetota > Actinomycetes > Kitasatosporales > Streptomycetaceae > Streptomyces > Candidatus Streptomyces philanthi. The sequence goes on along the minus strand of NZ_JCANQV010000550.1, from coordinate 1,286 downwards.
GCGGCCATCAGCGCGACCTCGGGGCGCAGCACGAACAGGCTGCGGAACCACACCGAGACGCCCTCCCGGTAGTCGTAGTCACCGCCGCCCACCCCGGCGATCTGCACCAGCACCGTCGCGGTGAGGCCCGCCAGCATCGCGGCGATCAGCAGGGTGTACATCAGGTGGTCGCTGCGCAGCGTGGACCGGCGGACGGCGGGGACGGTGAGCCGGCGGTACACCAGGACACCGAGCCCGGCGACCGCGCAGACCCCGGCGAGGGCGCCGGAGACCACCGCCGTCAGATGGTAGGTGTGGTCGCTCACCCCGAACGCCGCCGTCCAGGACTTCGGCACCAGCAGCCCCACCCCATGCCCGAGGACCACGAAGATCATCCCGTAGTGGAACAGCGGGCTGCCGATACGCAGCAGCCGTGACTCCTGGAACTGCGAGGAGTGCGTGGTCCAGCCGAAGCGGTCGTAACGGGCCCGCCACACCAGGGCGGTGACCATCACGGCCGCCGCGGCATAGGGGAGGACTCCCCAGAGCATCCAGTCCACTGCGTTCACGACGACACCTTCTGCCACAGAGCGCTTGCGGGAATCGGGGCCGGGGCCAGATCGATACCGACCAGCTCCTGGGGAGGACCGCAGCGCGCCAGCGCCTTGGCCTCCTCACGGGTACGGGGCGAGGGCCCCGGCAGCGTCGCGCACACGGCCCGCAGCACCCCGGCGTACGGGGAGCCGCACTGCTCGACCGCCAGCCGCAGCAGTTCGAGACCGGCCCGGTGCCGCTGGAGCAGCTCCGTCCCCGCCTCACCGGTACGGGCCGCGAACTCCAGCATCACCGGCAGGAAGTCCGGCAGCTCACCGCCGAGATCACCCTCCAGACCGTGCGCCCGGTAGTACTCCTTCACGGCGACCAGGGCCGCGCCCCGGTTGCGGGTGTCGCCCGTCGTCCACCACGTCAGGTACAGGCAGCGGCGGTTGCGGCTGTCGAAGGTGTCGACGTAGTGGCCGGCCAGGTCCAGCTCGCGGGCCGCCCCGGCGTGGTCGAGGAAGCCGGTGAGGCCGAGGGCGGCGGGCGGCGCGCCCACCTCGTCCAGTGCCGCACGCAGCAGCGGGAACCGTTCCCGCAGCCGCGCGTCCGGGTAGCACAGGCAGTCGGCGGCGGCCAGCCGCAGCACGGCGGTGGCGGCGGGGGAGAGGACGGTGGTCATGCGGACGCTCCGGGGGTGCGCGGGGTACGGGGCGGGAAGAGGCCGTCCGGGCGGCCGTTGGCGTCCCAGTTGAGGAGGTTGATCCGGG
>NZ_JCANQV010000549.1:0-1843 GCF_059553635.1 Candidatus Streptomyces philanthi | reverse complement strand
GCGCCACTGGGCGTCCGTCCGGCCCGCCGGGGCACCGGCAGCCCGCAGCCCGCCCGGACCAGATCGCCCAGGCTCAGCCCGTAGCGCTCCAGGAACGTGGGGCCGGGGCTCTGGCCGTGGTCGGAGAGCAGCACGATGCGGTAGGGGCGCGGGGCGTGCCGGGCCGCCTTCTCGATCAGTGCCAGGGACCGGTCGAGGCGGCGCAGCACCTGGTGGGTGTCGCGGTGCCGGGGCCCGGAGTGGTGCGCCACCTCGTCGTAGGCGACGAGATCGGCGTAGACGGCGGTGCGTCCGGCGATCATGTCGCCGACGACGGCGGCGACGACCACATCGCGTTCGACGACGGTGGCGAACGCGCGGATGACGGGGTAGAGGCCGCCGCGCTTGACACGGGGCTGCTCGCGGCGGAAGCGGGAGCGCAGCGACTGGGCGGTCTCGCGGACGACCTCGGCGGCGAAGGAGACGGCGGTACGGGTGGCGTTGGCCGGGTCGGAGAAGTACGCGAAGTAGCCGGCGCGGGAGCGGTTGCGGCGGCCGCGGCGGGCCGCCACCGACATCACCAGGGCGACCTGGTCGGCGCCCCCGCTGAAGAGGTTGCCGCGGCTGGCGCCGTCGCGGGCGAGCAGCCCGGCGTCCCCGGTGCGCGCGACGGCGCGGCGCTGGAGTTCGGCGGCGCTGTGCGGCCGGTTGCTGACGACGAGGCGGCCGGTCTCCTTCTCGTACCAGCGGAAGGCCGGCAGGTCCTCGTTGCTGCCGTGGAGGAGGGCGAGCTGGCTGGCGCCGGTCTGGCTGGACCAGTCGGTGCGCCACCCGGTGAGGCGGTGGCTGGTGCCGGCCCAGCGGGCGACGGTCGGCATCAGCGGCCGTTCGCCCTCGGTCGCCTCCCGCAGCACGTCGTGGCCGACACCGTCGAGCTGGAGGAAGAGGGTGCCGGGGCCGGCCGTGCCGGGTGCGGTGCCGGCCCGCGCGGCGCGGCGGCCGGCCAGCCGGACCAGGCGCCTGCGGTACGCCTCGTCGTTGCGTACGGCGAGGAAGGCGGAGGTCGCGGAGGACGCCGCGGACATCACGGCGGCGACGATCATCGCGGTCTGCGGGCCGGCCTGGCCGCGGCCCTCGGGGATCAGGTCGAGGGCGACCAGCAGCAGTGATCCGTTGAGGAAGAAGACCAGCAGCCCGAGGACGAGCGCCGGGACCAGCAGGAACGCCCTGACGAGCAGGGGCCACACCAGGGCGCTGAGCAGGCCGAACGCCCCGGCGCCGAGGGCGGCGGTGAGGGCGGTGCGGGTGAGGCTGTCGCCGTCCGGGGACTGGAGGCGGAAGTCCGGCAGTACGGCGGCGAGCACCAGGAGGGTGAGCGTGGACACCGCCCATACCGCCAGCACCCTCAGCAGGGCACCGCCCACCGAGGCCCACCGCGTTGTCCACCGCGCGGTCCGCACGCCGTCCCACCTCACGTTCCGGTCCGCGCCGGCGGCACGGTCGTCCGGCCAGCCTGTCACAGGCGGCACGGGAAGCGGCGGATGCCCCGGGGCCTCCCCCGCGGCCGGCCGTCCGGGGGATGGTGGAGGATCGGGGCGGTGCAGGCGGGCCGGGAGGAAGCGGTGGCGGTGGGATCGGTAGGGATCACCTGGTGGGGACATGCCACCGTGACGATCGAGGACTCCGGGGTGCGGGTGCTGACCGACCCGGTGTTCACCGGCCGGGTCGCGCATCTGCGGCGCCGCCGGGGCGCGCTGCCGCCGCCCGGGGCCGCCCGCGCCGATCTCGTCCTGCTCTCGCACCTGCACGCCGACCATCTGCATCCGCCGTCGCTGGCCCGGCTCGCGCCCGGCACCCGGCTGGT
>NZ_JCANQV010000548.1:0-1848 GCF_059553635.1 Candidatus Streptomyces philanthi | reverse complement strand
CGACACCGCGCGTCTCCGCCGTCCCGGCGGGCCCGGCCGCCTCCCTGTGCGCCCGCCCGTGGTGCGCGCCGCGTCCGATATCTCCGTCACGCCGCCCCGAGGTCCCCGCCCGGACGTCGGTGCCCCGCGCGTAGGACCGGCCGCCGAGGCCGTCCCCGGCCCGCGCCCGCATGTTCCCCCTCCGCCACCGTTCCGAGGTGCTTCACGATGCCCATGCCTTTCCGTGATCCCGGCTTCCCGCGGTCCGAACGGTCCGCCGCGCCCCCGACCCGCCGCACCCTGCTGGGCGCGGGCCTCGCCGTCGCCGGCGGCGGGATGCTGTCGGCCTGCCGCGACGGGGCGCCCGCCGACGACCGCGCCGGTGACCACGCCCCCGCCGCCCGCGGCCGCTCGTCCGACCGCTATGTCTCCCCCGACGGCCCGGAGGTCGTCGAGCGGGAGCGGCAGCGGGGCGAGGGCCCGGTGCGGTCGCACCACCTCACCGCCACCCGCACGGTGCTGGACCTCGGCGGCCGCGTCGTCACCTCCTGGGCGTACGGCGACACCGTGCCGGGCAAGGAGATCCGGGTCACCGCGGGCGACCACCTCAACGTGCGGCTCGACAACCACCTCCCGCAGAGCACCACACTGCACTGGCACGGGCTGGTGCTGCGCAACGACATGGACGGCGCCCCGGACGTCACCCAGCGCCCCATCAAGGAGGGCGCCTCCTTCGACTACCGCTTCGCGGTGGCGCACCCGGGGACGTACTGGATCCACTCGCACAGCGGGGTGCAGCAGGACCGCGCGCTGTACGCCCCGCTGATCGTCGACGACCCCAAGGAGCCGCTGTCCTACGACAAGGAGTGGACCGTCGTCATCGACGACTGGATCGACGGGGTGGACGGCTGGACCCCCGACGAGCTCCTGGACGACATGTACCGGCACGCCGGCCGGAGCGGGGACCACGGCGCGCACAGCATGATGGGCGGTGACGACGCGTCACCCGCGCCAAAGCGGCGCTCGCGTCTGCTCCTGGAGTCGCGGAGCGATCTGCTGGGCGGCGAGGCCGGCGATGTGGACCATCCGTTCCACCTGATCAACGGCCGTACCGCGAACGCCCCGCACTCCTTCCACGCCAAGCCCGGCGACCGCATCCGCATCCGCGTCATCAACGCGGGCGGTGACACCGCCTACCGCGTCGCGCTCGGCGGCCACTCCATGACCATCACCCACACCGACGGGCATCCGGTCGTCCACAAGGAGACCGACGCGCTGCTGCTGGGCATGGCCGAGCGGTACGACGTGCTGGTCACCGCGAAGGACGGCGTCTTCCCCCTCTGCGCGTTCGCCGACGGCAAGGGGCAGTCCACGCTCGCGGTGCTGCGGACCGGCAGCGGTGAGACGCCCCCGCCGGGCACCGTCCCCAAGGAACTGCGCGGGCGGCTGGTCACCGCCGACCAGCTCACGGCCGACCCGTCGGTGCGCCGGGGCGAGGGCCGCCCCGACCGCGTCCTGTCCATGGCCCTGACCGGTTCCATGTCGCGGTTCGACTGGGCGATCAACCACGATCCCTACCGGCCCTCGCAGCGCTACCCGGTCCGGGCGGGCGAGCGGGTGCGGCTGCTGTTCCGCAACAAGACACGGATGTGGCACCCGTTGCACCTGCATGGCCATGTGTTCTCGCTGCCGCGCGGCGGGGCGGTCAAGGACACCGTGATCGTGCGGCCGAGGGAGCGCGTCGCGGTCGACTTCGAGGCCAACAACCCCGGTCTGTGGATGCTGCACTGCCACAACGTGTACCACTCGGAGTCCGGGATGATGACGGTCCTCGGGTACCTGAGATGACGCGAGGGGCCCCGGCCGCCG
>NZ_JCANQV010000547.1:0-1854 GCF_059553635.1 Candidatus Streptomyces philanthi | reverse complement strand
GCAGGAGCTCGACGCGGACGTCCGCCGGGAAGCCGGTGGTCGGCCCGACGCGGCGGGCGAACTCGGCGACGCCGCGGAGCTGGTCGGGGCCGAAGCGGAAGTCGAGGGTGGTGAAGTAGCGTTCCAGCACGTTCTCGTCGAAGCGTTCCCAGCGGGCGGCCTGCTCGGCGACCTTGGTGACCTCTTCGAGGGAGAGGTCACGGGAGGCGAGGAACGCCTCGTGGACCTTCTCGACGACCAGGGGTTCGCGCTCCAGGTAGTCGCGGCGGGTGGCCCAGACGGCGAAGACGAACGGCAGGCCCGTCCACTCCTTCCACAGCTCGCCCAGGTCGTAGACGCGGAGCCCGAGGCGGGGCGCGTCGTGGAGGTTGGCGCGCAGCGCGGCGTCGCCGATGAGCACCGCGGCCTCCGCCTCCTGCATCATCAGGCCGAGGTCGGGCGGGCAGCTGAAGTACTCGGGGCGGACACCGAACCGTTCGGCGAGCAGCAGCCGCGCCAGCCGGACGGAGGTGCGGGAGGTCGACCCGAGGGCGACCCGGGCGCCGTCCAGCTGCTCCAGCGGCTTCTGCGAGACGATCACGCAGGACATCACCGGGCCGTCGCAGCCGACCGCGAGGTCGGGGAAGGCGACGAGGTCGTCGGCGGAGCGCAGGAACTCGACGAGGGTGACGGGGGCGATGTCGAGGTCACCGCGGATCACCTGCTCGCTGAGCTTTTCCGGGGTGTCCTTCGTCAGGTCGAGGTCGAGCAGGGTGCCGGTACGGGCGAGGCCCCAGTAAAGGGGCAGGCAGTTCAGGAACTGGATGTGGCCCACCCGCGGCCGGCTGCGGCGATGGCCGCCGGCGGGTTCTGCGGGGGCGTCTCCAAAGGTTGAATTGTCCACATGCGGAGGCTAGACCCGCGGGGCGCGCGGTGGTGCGGCGGGGGCGCATATGGGCGGTACCACTCCCGGGTAAACGTGATCTTTGGCTCTTCCACCCGGCGAGCGCACCATGCTACGCTCAGCGCAAGTTGCAGTTTGGTTTCCCTTGCAGTACAGAGCCTGCGGAGCATGTGACCCGCAGGCTTTTGTCGTTTTCAGACTTGTTTGCAGGTTCTGGAGCAGGGCAACCCTTTGGCCCAAGGAGGGCTTATGGCTACCGGAACCGTCAAGTGGTTCAACGCTGAAAAGGGCTTCGGCTTCATCGCCCAGGACGGCGGCGGCCCGGATGTCTTCGTCCACTACTCGGCGATCAACGCGACCGGCTTCCGTTCGCTGGAGGAGAACCAGACCGTGACCTTCGACGTCACGCAGGGCCCGAAGGGCCCCCAGGCGGAGAACGTCACCCCCAGCTGAGCTGCCGGCCCGGGAATCTCCCGGCCCGATCGTGCAGTACCCAAGGAGCCCCACTCCTCCGTTTCGGAGGGAACGGGGCTCCTGCCTTTTGTGCCGCGTGAACTTCTCACAAAATCTTGACGACGCCTTGACGACCGGTCGGAATAAGAGTCCGCGGGAGTGGCACGGCATCGGGAAAATCCTTCCGACGGTCCGGGCAACGGCTTCCCACGCGTACGCCAGAACTCCGGAAAAAAGCGTTGTCGGACCGAATGGAAAAAGCGGGGCGCGCACCGCCTCACCCGCGGAGGTGACATCCCGGTTTGACGCATGAACGTCAGGTCCGTGCGGGGTGTCCGATCAGTTCGGCAACGCACCGGTCTTCGCGGTGAAATCCCCGGAACGGCGGAAGGCGTCCCGAAATCCGCCGGTCACGCGCGCCGGGGGCGCACGCCGGCCCTAGGCCGCGCCGTCCGGCGTCCAGCGGGCGCCGCCCCGGAGGCGGTCGAGGCCGGTCCAGACGAGATCCATCAGGGTCG
>NZ_JCANQV010000546.1:0-1857 GCF_059553635.1 Candidatus Streptomyces philanthi | reverse complement strand
TGGCGCGCCACGGTCTGCGGTTGCATGTCGCGTCGGTGCAGGAGTTCATCGACCGGGGGGAGTTGCGGGAACGTTCCGACGGGACGCGCAATCCCTTGCAGACGGTGCCGTTGCTGGACGCGATCGGCTCGCACCGTTTCGACGCCGTCTTCGGCGGCGGGCGGCGGGACGAGGAGAAGGCGCGGGCGAAGGAGCGGGTGTTCTCGCTGCGGGACGAGTTCGGGGGGTGGGATCCGCGGCGTCAGCGTCCGGAGTTGTGGCAGCTCTACAACGGGCGGCACACGCCCGGGGAGCATGTGCGGGTGTTCCCGTTGTCGAACTGGACCGAGTTGGACGTGTGGCAGTACATCGCCCGGGAGGCGGTCGAGCTGCCGGGGATCTATTTCGCCCATGAGCGTGAGGTGTTCGCGCGGGGCGGGATGTGGCTGGCTCCCGGGCAGTGGGGCGGCCCGGGGGACGGGGAGAGGCTGGAGCGGCGGCGGGTGCGTTACCGCACGGTGGGTGACATGTCGTGCACGGGGGCGGTGGAGTCGTCGGCGGCGGATGTGGCGGCGGTGATCGCCGAGGTCGCCGCCAGCCGGCTGACGGAGCGGGGGGCGACGCGGGCTGATGACCGGTTGTCGGAGGCCGCCATGGAGGACCGTAAGCGCGAGGGGTACTTCTGAGATGGGTGACAGCATCATGGTGCAGGCGCCGGCGTCGTTGCTGCGTTTCGCCACGGCCGGTTCGGTGGACGACGGGAAGTCCACCCTCGTCGGCCGCCTCCTGCACGACTCCAAGTCGGTGCTGGCCGACCAGTTGGAGGCGGTGGAGCGGGCTTCGCTGGGGCGGGGGCGGCAGGCGCCGGACCTGGCGTTGCTGACGGACGGGTTGCGGGCGGAGCGGGAGCAGGGCATCACGATCGATGTGGCCTACCGTTACTTCGCCACGCCGCGGCGCCGGTTCGTCCTGGCCGACACGCCCGGTCATGTGCAGTACACGCGGAACATGGTCACCGGAGCCTCCACCGCCCAGCTGGCCGTCGTCCTGGTCGATGCGCGCAACGGTGTGGTGGAGCAGACGCGCCGGCACGCGGCCCTCGCCGCGCTGCTGCGGGTCCCGCACCTCGTCCTGGCGGTGAACAAGATGGATCTGGTCGGCTATGCCGAGCCGGTCTTCGCCGCCATCGCGCAGGAGTTCACCGCCTACGCCGCCTCCCTGGGCGTTCTGGAGGTCACCGCGGTCCCGGTCTCGGCGCTGGCCGGGGACAATGTGGTGACGCCGTCGGCGACCATGGACTGGTACGGCGGGCCGACCGTCCTCGAACACCTGGAGACCGTCCCCGTCCACACCGACCCCACCCGGGCGCCGACGCGTTTCCCCGTCCAGTACGTCATCCGCCCGCAAAGCGCCGACCTGCCGGACTACCGCGGCTACGCCGGCCAGATCGCCTCCGGCGTCCTGCACGTCGGCGACAAGGTCACCGTCTGGCCCTCGGGCCGCACCAGCACCGTCGAAGCCCTCGACCTGCTCGGCCGCGGCGTGGAAAGCGCCTGGGCGCCGCAGTCGGTCACCGTCCGCCTCACCGACGACCTCGACATCTCCCGCGGCGACCTCATCACACCCACCACCACCGCCCCCACCGTGTCCCAGGACATCAAGGCCACCGTCTGCCACCTCGCCGACCGCCCCCTGCGCACCGGACAACGCGTCCTGCTCAAACACACCACCCGCACCGTCAAAGCCCTCGTCAAAGACATCCCCTCACGCCTCACCCTCGACGACCTCTCCCACCACCCCGCACCCGGAGAACTCGCCGCCAACGACATCGGCCGCGTCACCCTGCGCACCGCCGAACCCCTCGCCCTGGACCCCTAC
>NZ_JCANQV010000545.1:0-1873 GCF_059553635.1 Candidatus Streptomyces philanthi | reverse complement strand
CCCCGCGCTGCGTGGTGTCCATCGCCTCGGCCACCCCCAGACCGTGCGCCCACAGGTGGTGGCGGAAGGCGAGGGTGGCGTCCAGGTCGAGGCCCCCGGGGCCGGCGACCACATGGGCGGCGGCGTGGACGGCGCGCGCGGTGGTGGCCGGACGGAACGTCACGCGTCCTCCCCGGGGACGGCGGTGCGGCGGCCGGTCCGCGCGGAGCGGGCGGCGAGTTCGGCGAGCCGTACGCCGCGCGCCCCGGCCGCCAGGTCCCAGCGCCACGGCGCGTCGCACACCACATGCCGCAGGAACAGCTCCCACTGCGTCCGGAACGCGTTGCCGAAGCCGTCACCGGGCACCTCCTGCCACTGCTCCCGGAACCGCAGCGCCGTCGGCACGTCCGGGTCCCACACCGGGCGGGGCGTGGTGGCGCGGTGCTGGACGCGGCAGCCGCGCAGCCCGGCGACGGCCGACCCCTCGGTGCCGTCCACCTGGAACTCCAGCAGTTCGTCGCGGTGCACCCGGACCGTCCAGGACGAGTTGAGCTGGGCGACGATGCCGCCCTCCAGTTCGAGGACGGCGTACGCGGCGTCGTCGGCGGTCGCGGCGTACGGGACGCCCGACTCGTCCCAGCGCCGCGGCAGGTGCGTGGCCAGATGCGCCTGGACGCTGCGGACCGGCCCGAACAGCTCGTGCAGGACGTACTCCCAGTGCGGGAACATGTCCGCGGTGATGCCGCCGCCGTCCTCGGCGCGGTAGTTCCACGAGGGGCGCTGCGCCGGACGGGTGTCGCCCTCGAAGACCCAGTAGCCGAACTCGCCCCGGACGGACAGCACCCGCCCGAAGAATCCCTCCTCCACCAGACGGCGGAGCGTGCGCAGACCGGGCAGGAACAGCTTGTCCTGGACGACGCCGTGCTTGACGCCGGCCGCCTGTGCCAGCCGGGCCAGCTCCCGCGCGGCCGCGTGGCCGGTGGCGGTGGGCTTCTCGACGTACACATGCTTGCCGGCCGCGATCGCCGCGCGGACGGCGGCCTCGCGGGCCGCGGTGACCTGGGCGTCGAAGTAGACGTCGACGGTGTCGTCGGCGAGGACGGCGTCCAGGTCGGTGCTCCACTCCCCCAGCCCGTAGCGCTCGGCGAGGGCGCGCAGGCGTTCCTCGCTGCGGCCGACGAGGACCGGTTCCGGCCAGATCACGGCGCCGCCGCCCAGGTCGAGGCCGCCGTCCTCGCGCAGGGCGAGGAGGGAGCGGACCAGGTGCTGGCGGTGTCCCATGCGCCCGGTCACGCCGTTCATCGCGATGCGTACGGTCGTCCGTGTGGCCACGCCCGGACCCCTCTCCGCGCGGCGGCGTCCGGCGGGCACCGCCTCGCGACGGAAGCTACTGGGCACGTGGCGGGCGGGCAAGGGGGCGGGACGGCGCGTCGGGGGCGGGCGGGCGGTCCCGCGCCACGGCGGGATGCGGCGTTCGTGCGACAGGGCGCCGGACGGTGGCCATCCTGGTACCCGGGCGGGCGTGGTGGGCCGGGCGGGGGCCCGGCGGGACCTACGCTGCCGGGCAGACGGGCCGACGGGCGCGGGGCCGCCGGGTCGGGGCGGGCTGACGGGACAGGAGAGGCGGACGGTATGGGCCGGACGGCGAAGGGGGCGGGGGTGCGATACGCGTTCTCGACGCTCGGGGTGCCCGGCATGCCGCTGGCGGAGGTCCTGCGGCTGGCCGCCGGCACCGGCTATCAGGGCGTGGAGCTGCGGGCGCACCCCGAGGAGCCGGTGCACCCCGGTATCGGGAGGGACGAGCGGGCCGCGGTGCGCGGGCGGTTCGCGCGGGCCGGGATCAGTGTGCTGACCGTCGCCGGGTACGCGCGGGTCGCCGCCGCGCGCGACGCCG
>NZ_JCANQV010000544.1:0-1874 GCF_059553635.1 Candidatus Streptomyces philanthi | reverse complement strand
CCGCACCCCGCCGCTCGCCGCGCCGCTGCGGCTCTCCGGCTCCGGTACGGTGACCCTCACCGTCACCCCCACCACCCCCACCGCCCACCTCTCGGCCGTCCTCGCCGACCTCGGCCCGGACACCGTCCGCGCCTACGACGGCCCCGGGGAAGGCATCACCACCCTCGGCCACCGCACCTGCTGGGGCCAGGGCATCCCCCAGGACACCGGCTGCTACAAGGAGACCGCGGCCGACACCCGCGAGGTCACCCACACCGTCCTCAGCCGCGGCTGGGCCGACCTCGGCCACTACGCGGACCCCCGCAAGGGCCGCCCCCTCGTCCCCGGCACCCCGTACACCCTCACCCTGGACCTGGCCGCCAGCGACCACATCGTGCCCGCGGGCCACCGCCTCGCCCTCCTCGTCGGCGGCACCGACCACGGACTGACCGGACCGCCGTCCACCCGGCCCACCCTCACCGCCGACCTCACCCGTACCTCCGCCACCCTCCCGGTGACCGGCGGCCGCGCGGCCCTCGCCAAGGCCCTCGGCAGCTGACCGGCACGCCCCGACCCCGCCCCAGGGAGGCAACACCGTGCGACCCCGCTCCCGCAGACCCCTGTTCGTCGCCCTCGCCACGGGCCTGACCCTCGCGCTCACCGCGGCCGTCCCCGGCAGCCCGGCCGCCGACGCCGCGCCCCGCACCGGCTTCGAGACCACCCGCGGCGCCCGCTGGACCACCGAGGGCGAGGAGAGCGCCTTCCTCACCGCCGTCGCCGCAGGGCCCGGCCGGGTCCGCGTCGACCGGATCGGCACCACCGCCCAGGGCCGCCCCCTCCGACTCGTCCGCCTCGGCGCGCGGGCCCGCCCCGGCACCGTCACCGTCCTGCTGCTCTGCTCCCAGCACGGCGACGAACCCGCCGGACGCGAGGCATGCCTGACCACCGTCCGCGACCTCGCCCGTGCCCGGGACCGTACGACCCGTCACCTCCTGGACCACACCAGCGTGCTCGTCGTCCCCACCGCCAACCCCGACGGCCGCGCGGCCGGCACCCGGGGCAACACCACCGGCACCGACATCAACCGCGACCACCTCGCCCTCGCCACCCCCGAGGCCCGCGCGGTCGCCCGCGTCCTGCGCGACCGGCACCCCGATGTCGTCGTCGACCTGCACGAGTACGGCCCCACCGAGCCGTACTACAGCAAGGACCTGCTCTCCCTGTGGCCGCGCAACCTCAATACCGCCCCCGCCGTGCACCGCGCGTCCGTCACCCTCGCCGAACGCTTCACCGGCCCCGCCGTCCGCCGCGCCGGCTACAGCACCGGCGTCTACGGCATCTGGACCGACCCCGTCACCGGAGCCCCGCTCAAGCAGGTCGCCGGCGACGGGCGGGAACGCATCCTGCGCAACACCGCGGGCATCAAGGGCGCGATCGGCGAACTCGTCGAGACCCGTGTGGACGCCCTCACCCCCGCCGAACAGGCCGACCCGGCCCGCAACAACCGCCGCCGGGTCCGCTCGCAGCGCGCCGCCCTAGACGGCGTGTTCACCTACCTCCGCGAGGAGCGCTCCCGCATCACCGGGACCACCGCCGCCGCCCGCCGCGCCGGACTCACCGACCGGGGACCGGTGTACCTCGGCGGCGCCGACAACGAACGCCCGCCCGCCGACCGGGTCCTGGCCCCGCCACCGTGCGCCTACCGCCTCGACGCGGCCCGCTACGCGGCCGTCGCCGGGACCCTGGCACTGCACGGCGTGACGGTCCGCGCGGACCGCGGCGGCGCCGTCGTCCCGCTCCGCCAGCCGGCCCGCGCCCTGGTACCGCTGCTGCTCGACGGACGGGCCGCCTCCCCTCTCACGGACGCGACACCCCTACACCACTGCGATGGGGGA
>NZ_JCANQV010000543.1:0-1883 GCF_059553635.1 Candidatus Streptomyces philanthi | reverse complement strand
GGTCTCCAGCAGCAGGTGGTCGGCGGCGGCGGTGTCCGTGACCAGGCTCGTCACCAGCCCCGACCGCAGCACCGCGCCGATCGCCGCGGCCTTGCGCCGGCCCCCGGCGATCGCGACGACCTCGGGGATGCGGCGCAGCCGGTCCGCCTCGACGGTGATGCAGCGCTCCCCCAGGTCACGCCCGATCCGGCGGCCCTCCGCGTCGAAGAGGTGCGCCGACATCTCGGCGGCGGCGCCCAGCGAGGCGTAGTGCTCGCGCTCCTCCTCGGACAGCATGTCGTAGACCGTCGAGATGCCCGGGGCCCAGGAGCCGATGGAGACACAGGCGACGGTGACCTTGTCGAAGTACTCGAAGGCGCGGGAGATCCCGGTCTGCCCGCGCAGTGCGGCGGCGGTGGCCGGGTCCGGCAGCAGCATCGGCGCGTAGATCGGGTGCGCCTCGCCGCCGGAGACGTCGGCCGCGCGGCGCACCGCCTCGACCGAGCCGCGGTCGGCGGTGCCCGCGTCGTACACGCCGGTGAGCTGCACGACGGTGCACGGCGGGAGCCGGTGGAGGGCGGCCGCCATGTGGATGGTGGAGCGGCCCCAGGCCAGGCCGAGCACATCGCCCTCGGTGACCAGTTCGCCCAGCAGGCCGGCGGCGACCTCGCCGAGGTTCTCCGGGTCGGCGGCGTCCTCGGACGCGTCGGCGGGCGACTCGACGACGACGGCGTGGCGCAGACCGTAGCGGGCCCGCAGCGCGTCGGAGCGTTCGGCGTCGAGTTCGGACGGCACCCGGATCTCGATGCGTACGAGATCACGTTCCAGGGCCGTCTCCAGCACACGGGCGACCTTGAACCGGCTGACGCCGAACTCCTCCGCGATCTGGATCTTGGACTTGCCCTCCAGATAGAAGCGGCGGGCCATGGCCGCGGCCTGCACCAGCTCGGCGGGGCCCATACCGGACTGCGGGCGGCTGGCTACCACGAGTTTCTCCCCTGTTGCGCATCTGATCGAGACTTTGCTCATCCTTTCAGAAACCGGGCCTCCGCGGGGACCGCGACGACCCGGCTCCCGTGAACACCCGGTGGCGGCCGGGACAACCGCGGGCGGGCCCGGCGTGAAAGGACGGCCGTACGGGCCGCTGGGGCCCGGGAGGCGTCAGTGCGCGCAGCCCCAGCCCGGCGGCGTCGCCGCCTCGGCCTGCTCGCGCAGCTCGCGGACCGCCTTCGCCGGGTCGTCCGCGCCGTACACGGCGGAGCCCGCCACGAACACGTCCGCGCCCGCCTCGGCGCACCGCTCGATGGTCGCGGCCGAGACACCGCCGTCCACCTGGAGCCACAGCTCCAGCCCGTGCCGCGAGATCAGCTCACGGGTGCGGCGGATCTTCGGCAGCATGATGTCCAGGAACGCCTGGCCCCCGAACCCCGGCTCCACCGTCATGATCAGCAGCATGTCGAGCTCGGGCAGCAGGTCCTCGTACGGCTCGACGGGCGTGGCCGGCTTCAGCGCCATCGACGCCCGCGCCCCCTTGGCCCGGATCTCCCGCGCCAGCCGCACCGGCGCCGCCGCCGCCTCGGCGTGGAAGGTGACGGAACCGGCACCGGCCTCGACGTACTGCGGCGCCCAGCGATCCGGGTCCTCGATCATCAGATGCAGGTCGAGCGGCGTGTCCGTCGCCTTCCGCAGCGACTCGACCACCGGCAGACCGAGCGTGAGATTCGGGACGAAATGGTTGTCCATGACGTCGACGTGGAGCCAGTCGGCGCCCTCCACGGCCCGCGCCTCCTCGGCGAGCCGTGCGAAGTCCGCGGACAGGATGCTGGGATTGATCAAGGCCATACCCCCAGTATGTCGTGCGGGGGGTGGGGGGTCGCAGCCGGACCGCGCGGGCGGGGGCGCGG
>NZ_JCANQV010000542.1:0-1885 GCF_059553635.1 Candidatus Streptomyces philanthi | reverse complement strand
TTCCGTCCGGCTTCCCGATGCCCATGCCCGCCCCCGTCCGGCGTCCCGCCCGTCCCGTCGTCCGCATCATGACCCGGCCGCGCCACCTCCCGCGACCCCTGTGGATAACTCCGGCGAGAGGCGTGTTCCCCGTTGCCCACGGGCCCGGGGAGCGGTCGGAGCACTCGCGTAGCATGACGGTGAATCGTCCGGTACCCCCCGCGGACTGGAACGGAAGGCCATCGCCGCGTGAATCCCACCCCACCCACCGAGGCCCAGGACCGCCCCGCCCGGCTCACCGTCGGAGTCGTCGGCGCGGGCCGTGTGGGCCCTGCCCTCGCCGCGTCGCTCCGCCTCGCGGGCCACCGCCCGGTCGCCGTCTCGGGCGTCTCCGACGCCTCCGTACGACGCGCCGCCACCCTGCTGCCCGACGTGCCGATCGTCCCGCCCGCCGAGGTCATGGCGCGCGCCGACCTGGTGCTGCTGACCGTCCCCGACGACGCCCTCGCCGACCTGGTCGGCGGCCTCGCGCGGACCGGCGCGGTACGCCCCGGCCAGCTGCTCGTGCACACCTCGGGGCGGTACGGAACGGCCGTCCTGGAGCCCGCCACCCGCGCCGGGGCGCTGCCGCTCGCCCTGCACCCCGCGATGACCTTCACCGGCACCCCCGTGGACGTCCAGCGGCTGGCCGGCTGCTCGTTCGGGGTGACCTCCCCCGACGAGCTGCGGCTGGCGGCCGAGGCGCTGGTCATCGAGATGGGCGGGGAGCCCGAGTGGATCGCGGAGGAGGCCCGTCCGCTCTACCACGCGGCGCTCGCCCTCGGGGCCAACCACCTGGTCACCCTGGTCGCCCAGTCGATGGAGCTGCTGAGCGCCGCCGGGGTCGGGGCCCCGGACCGGATGCTCGGACCGCTGTTGGGCGCGGCCCTCGACAACGCCCTGCGCTCCGGTGACGCCGCCCTGACCGGGCCCGTCGCCCGGGGCGACGCGGGCACGGTCGCCGCCCACATCGCCGAACTGCGCGCGCACGCCCCGCAGAGCGTCGCCGGGTACGTCGCCATGGCCCGTACGACGGCGGACCGCGCGCTGGCGAGCGGTCTGCTCAAGCCGGAGCTGGCCGAGGACCTGCTCGGTGTCCTCGCCGACGGCACGACCGCCCCGGGCGCGCGCCCGGGCACCCCTGACGACGGCCCCGACGAGGACCCCCGCGGAGGCGAGGACCGATGACCGCCCCCAGCTCCCCCCAGCACTCCCCGCGGCCCCGGCAGGACGGCGCCCAGGTGGTGCACACCACCGCCGGGCTGCGCGCCCTGCCGCGCACCGGCACCCGGGCCGTCGTGATGACCATGGGTGCCCTCCACGAGGGGCACGCCACCTTGGTGCGGGCCGCCCGCGAGCGGGTCGGCCCCCAGGGGCAGGTCGTGGTGACGGTCTTCGTCAATCCGCTCCAGTTCGGCGCGGGCGAGGACCTGGACCGCTACCCCCGCACCCTGGACGCGGACGTCGCCCTGGCGGGCCGGGCCGGCGCGGACATCGTCTTCGCGCCGCCCGCCGACGAGGTCTATCCGGGCGGCGAGCCCCAGGTCAGGCTCTGTGCCGGGCCCATGGGCACGGTCCTGGAGGGCGCCAGCCGCCCCGGGCACTTCGACGGTGTGCTGACGGTCGTCGCCAAGCTGCTGCACCTCACCGGGCCGGACGTCGCCCTCTTCGGGGAGAAGGACGCCCAGCAGCTCGCGGTCGTCCGGCGGATGGCCGCCGACCTGAACTTCCCCGTCGAGATCGCGGGGGTCCCCACGGTGCGCGAGGAGGACGGTCTCGCGCTCTCCAGCCGCAACCGCTATCTGGACACCGCAGAGCGCCGCACCGCGCTGGCCCTGTCCGCCGCGCTGTTCGCCGCCGCCGACCG
>NZ_JCANQV010000541.1:0-1891 GCF_059553635.1 Candidatus Streptomyces philanthi | reverse complement strand
CCTGCCCCGTACGCAGCGCCGCGAGCAGCGGCACCCGGCCCTCCACCGGCCGCACCCCCAGTAGCACCGGCACCCCGGTGGCGGCCAGTTCCTCGCGCAGCGCCCGCGCGAGGACCGCCCAGCTGCCCGCGGACGGCAGTCCCGAGGACAGCCGCATCACCACCGGGAGCACCGGGCCGTCCCCGGGACGGAACCCCAGCAGCCGCGCCTGCCCCGGGGCCTCCGCCGCCGAGATCCGCCCCTCCGCCAGATCGGCGAGGAAGTCCCCGCGTCCCCGGGCGGCGAGCACCTCCTCCTGGCGGGACTGGAGCATGACGACGGCCAGCAGCCCGGCGGCCCGTTCGGCGGCGATGCGGTGCACCGGCGCCGTCGGCGTGTTCACCGGCAGCAGGACGAGACGGGCGCGCACCGCGTCCGGGCCGTGGCCGCCGCCGGGGACGTCGACACGTACCCCGGTCTCCCGCAGGCCCTCCCACGCGAGCAGCGGATCGGCGTCCCCCGGCCCGCCCTCGGGCCCCGCCGCGTACAGGGGGCTGCCGTCGGGCGCCTCCAGGCACAGCGGGTTGCCGGTGAAGTCCGCCAGCAGCCGCAGCACCTCGGGGGCCCCGCCGCCGCTCAGCAGCGTGTCGGTGCAGCGGCGCAGCAGTGCGTCGGCGCGGCGCAGCAGGGTGTAGTGGCTGTTGACGATCTCGGTGTGGATCTCCTCGGTCACCGTGACGTACGGGACCTCGCGGTGCAGCTGCACCAGCGGCAGTCCCCGTTCGCGGGCCGCGTCCACCATCGCCGGGGGCAGTGCGGCGAACCGCGACCCCAGTTCCACCACGAGGGCGGCCACCTTGCGGTCGGCGAGCTGGTGGACGAACGCGCGCTGCTCCGACGGCCGCGCCCCCACGCCCAGGCCGGTCGTCAGCAGCAGCTCGCCGCCCTTGAGGAGGGAGGCGATGTGCGGGACCTCCCCGGCGTGCACCCAGCGCACCGTGCGGTCCAGCCGGTCCCCGCCCGCCAGCACCTCCGGCAGCCCGCGCCGCAGCGCCGGCAGCTCCAGCGCCCTGCGCACGGTGATCTCGGCTTCGATCGTCACTTCCGGCCCCATGCGGTCGAACGGTACCCGTAGTACGCGCCGGTGCCGGAGCGGCCGGAAATCCGGGAGGGACGGCCCCGGGGCGCCGCCTACGCTGTGCCGCATGTCAGGTACCGAGCAAAGTTCCTCCGCCCCGGCCGGCCATGGCACCCCGGACCCCCTCATACCCGGCGGCCGGCCCCCGGTCCCCGACCGCGCCGCGGTGCAGCGGCGCACCGTACGGGTCCTGATGTCCGCCCAGGTGGTGGCCGGGATCGGGATCGGCTCGACACTGTCGTCGGGATCCCTGCTGGTCAACCGGTTCACCGGGTCGGACGCCGTCGCGGGCCTGTCGAGCACCTCCGCCACCCTCGGCGCCGCCGTCCTCGGCATCCCGCTCGCCGCGCTCTCCCGGGCCCGGGGCCGCCGCGCCGGACTCGGCGCCGGCTGGCTCATCGCCGCGGCCGGCACCCTCGTCGTCCTGCTCGCCGCCCGGCTCGGCCTGGCCGCGCTGGTGCTCACCGGAACCCTCCTGCTCGGCGCGGGCACCGCCGCCAACCTCCAGTCCCGGTACGCCGCCACCGACCTGGCCGACGACGCCCACCGGGCCCGCGCCCTCTCCCTCGTGGTGTGGTCCACCACCGTCGGCAGCGTCATCGGCCCCAACCTCACCGGCCCCGGCGAACCCGTCGCCCGCGCCCTGGGCCTCCCCGAGGAGGCCGGCACCTTCGTCTTCTCCCTCGCCGCCTTCCTCTGCGGCTGGGCCCTCATCCGCTTCCTGCTCCGCCCGGACCCGCTCCGGCTGGCCGCCTCCCTGGCCCGCGCGGAGTC
>NZ_JCANQV010000540.1:0-1898 GCF_059553635.1 Candidatus Streptomyces philanthi | reverse complement strand
GCCGCTCGTGGTCGACGCGTCGTCCCCGCACCCGCGGGGGTAGTCCGATGGGCACAGGCACGAACGTGCAGCTCCGCGCGTCGTCCCCGCACCCGCGGGGGTAGTCCTCTCGTCCGCGTAGAGGGCGCCGACGAACGCGGGTCGTCCCCGCACCCGCGGGGGTAGTCCTTCCTGCTTTACGGCTCCCCTCCGGGCGGCTGTGTCGTCCCCGCACCCGCGGGGGTAGTCCGCCCGCGTTACTTTTTGGCTCAGGCCGGTCCTGGTCGTCCCCGCACCCGCGGGGGTAGTCCCTCGACTCCGTTGACGCCGGAGCAGCTTGCACAGTCGTCCCCGCACCCGCGGGGGTAGTCCGTCCGGGTTGCCGGCGGGCGTGCGCGAGGTGCTGTCGTCCCCGCACCCGCGGGGGTAGTCCCTTATTCGACATTTGTGCTCCTCTCGGGGATGTGTCGTCCCCGCACCCGCGGGGGTAGTCCGGTGGAGGGGCCGATGGTGTAGGCGGGGCGGTGGTCGTCCCCGCACCCGCGGGGGTAGTCCGCTGGACCGCTTCCGCTTCACCTCCGCCTCCCGGTCGTCCCCGCACCCGCGGGGGTAGTCCCGACGTGCTGCTGCCGCCGGACACGGATCCGCTGTCGTCCCCGCACCCGCGGGGGTAGTCCGCTCGGCGCCGCGGCACCGGAGGACGATCCGTCGTCGTCCCCGCACCCGCGGGGGTAGTCCCTGGCAGCACCGCGCCCGTATCGCGATCACGCCGTCGTCCCCGCACCCGCGGGGGTAGTCCGACGTTGGTCCCGTACGCCGGGGGGATCATCACGTCGTCCCCGCACCCGCGGGGTAGTCCCTTGCTCCGCCCCGGCGGCGCATGGGGCGCGAGGTCGTCCCCGCACCCGCAGGGGTAGTCCGACGACCTGGCCCAGGACGAGCGCCGCTGGGTCGTCGTCCCCGCACCCGCAGGGGTAGTTCGAGCGCCATGACGTCCGGGATGGCGCGCTTGATGTCGTTCCCGCACCTGCGGGGGTTGTCCTACCGGGGACGGCGACTATGCTCGCCGGGCAGCGTCGTCCCCGCACCCGCGGGGGTAGTCCGAACCGCTGCCCCGTACGATGTGCGCCCCACGCGTCGTCCCCGCACCCGCGGGGGTAGTCCGATCCTCGTTCGGCACCGATGATTCGCAGGCAGGTCGCCCCCGCGCCTGCGGGGGGGTCGTTCCGTGCTCGCCGCCGCGCGGGAGACGGCCCTGGCGTCGTCTCCGCGCCCGCAGGGATAGAGGAGTGCACCGTCGTCGGAAAAGAAGAGGCCAGCCCGATCCGCTTGGCCACCATCATCCTCGCCCCGGACCGCATATGAACGGTCGAAGCGACGGTCTTGTATCACGATCTGCGGGAAATGGAAGGGGTATTGGAGCTTGACCACATAGTGGATGAGAGCTACGTAACGGGGCCTGGTAGTCGGTAAGCACAACATCCCTGACCAGCAGGCCGGTTGGCCCGAAAAGATGTTGAGGAAACCTTCCTCCCGCGGTCACTTGCATCGAGCGAGTGATCGACATTGATGCATCGAGCCCTGGGGGAATGTGGCATTACAGAGAGCATCACGCAGAAGATCACAAAAATGGGTTGCGCTTACGGCAGCCGCTGCAGTGATTCCCATCATGGCGCCGGAATCCGCGTCTGCGAGTGAGGGGCAGACCGGACGCTCTGTGATATCAACGGTGGCGCCACTCGGGACTCCCGTTCCTACCCTCAAGGAGCTGCACGAGCAGGCACTTCAAGGCAAACTCGAAAGAACCCAAAAGGATTTCCGAGAGGGGCCGGTCGGGGCCATGGAAAAGGTCGGGCCCGCAGCACGGTTCGGTAAGCTGTCCAACCGGCCATCTGCGAGACCTGGGCCGCCCAGTGCTA
>NZ_JCANQV010000539.1:0-1918 GCF_059553635.1 Candidatus Streptomyces philanthi | reverse complement strand
GCAGCCCGCCGAGGAGCAGGAAGGGACCGCCGAGGAGGCGGAGGCCGCCGAGCAGGCCGAGGAGCCGGAGGCCGAGGAGTCCGCGGCGGCCGGGAGCAGCAGCAGCCGTCGCCGCCGCCGTCGCCGCCGTCGCAGCGGGGACGCCATGGAGGCCGAGGGCGCCACGGGCGACGACCCGGAGCGCACGGTCGTCAAGGTCCGTGAGCCGCGCAAGAAGGACGAGCCCGGCGACGAGGTGCAGTCGATCAAGGGGTCGACGCGTCTGGAGGCGAAGAAGCAGCGCCGCCGCGAGGGCCGTGAGCAGGGCCGCCGCCGGGTGCCGATCATCACCGAGGCGGAGTTCCTGGCGCGCCGCGAGGCCGTCGAGCGGGTCATGGTCGTCCGCCAGAGCGGCGAGCGCACCCAGATCGGCGTCCTTGAGGACAACGTGCTCGTGGAGCACTTCGTCAACAAGGAGCAGGCGACCTCGTACGTCGGCAATGTCTACCTCGGCAAGGTGCAGAACGTCCTGCCGTCGATGGAGGCCGCCTTCGTCGACATCGGCAAGGGACGCAACGCCGTGCTCTACGCCGGCGAGGTCAACTTCGAGGCGCTGGGCATGGCCAACGGCCCGCGCCGCATCGAGACCGCGCTGAAGTCCGGCCAGTCGGTGCTGGTGCAGGTCACCAAGGACCCCATCGGCCACAAGGGTGCCCGCCTCACCAGCCAGGTCTCGCTGCCCGGCCGCTACCTCGTCTACGTGCCCGAGGGCTCGATGACGGGCATCAGCCGCAAGCTGCCCGACACCGAGCGGGCGCGCCTCAAGCAGATCCTCAAGAAGATCGTTCCCGAGGACGCGGGCGTCATCGTGCGCACCGCGGCCGAGGGCGCGAGCGAGGACGAGCTGCGGCGCGACGTCGAGCGTCTCCAGGCGCAGTGGGAGGAGATCCAGAAGAAGGCGAAGGCGGCCTCCACCAGCTCGCCGTCGCTGCTGTACGGCGAGCCGGACATGACCGTCCGGGTCGTCCGCGACATCTTCAACGAGGACTTCTCCAAGGTCATCGTCAGCGGTGACGGCGCCTGGGAGACCATCCACGGCTATGTCGGGCATGTCGCGCCCGACCTCGTCGACCGGCTCCAGAAGTGGACGTCGGAGGTCGATGTCTTCGCGACGTACCGGATCGACGAGCAGCTGATGAAGGCGCTGGACCGCAAGGTCTGGCTGCCCAGCGGCGGCTCGCTGGTGATCGACAAGACCGAGGCCATGGTCGTGATCGATGTCAACACCGGGAAGTTCACCGGCCAGGGCGGCAACCTTGAGGAGACCGTCACCCGGAACAACCTGGAGGCGGCCGAGGAGATCGTGCGCCAGCTGCGGCTGCGCGACCTCGGCGGCATCGTCGTCATCGACTTCATCGACATGGTGCTGGAGTCCAACCGGGACCTGGTGCTGCGGCGCCTGCTGGAGTGCCTGGGCCGGGACCGTACGAAGCACCAGGTCGCCGAGGTGACCTCGCTGGGCCTGGTCCAGATGACCCGCAAGCGGGTCGGCCAGGGCCTGCTGGAGTCGTTCTCCGAGTCCTGTGTGCACTGCAACGGCCGCGGCGTCATCGTCCACATGGACCAGCCGACGTCGTCCGGCGGTGGCGGCAAGCGCAAGAAGAAGGGCAAGGGCGGCAACGGCGAGCGTGCCGAGGCACCCGCCGTCGAGCAGGCACCGGCCGAGCAGCCGGCGGACGGGGCGGCCGTGGAGCTGGAGCCCGCGCCGGTGACCGAGGCCGAACTCCAGCCCGCCGTCTCCGGCGGCGAGGAGTGGTTCGGCAGCCCGGCGGAGGCCGAGGCCGCCGCGGGTGTGACCCGTGGCCGGGGCCGCCGCAGGGCGAGCCGCAAGGTGTCCGCCCCGGCGGGTGCCCCGAAGGCCGCCGAGGAGGCCGCCGCG
>NZ_JCANQV010000538.1:0-1949 GCF_059553635.1 Candidatus Streptomyces philanthi | reverse complement strand
CCAGCGGGCCCGCGGCCGCGGCGGCCCGGGACTGGTGGTGCGGCGGGACGATCTGCGCGAGGCGGTACGCGAGGGACGCGAGGGGAACCTTGTGCTGTTCGTCGTGGACGCCTCCGGCTCGATGGCCGCGCGCAAGCGGATGGGCGCGGTCAAGGGCGCGGTGCTCTCCCTGCTGCTCGACGCCTACCAGCGGCGCGACAAGGTCGGGCTGATCACCTTCCGCGGCCGGGACGCCGAACTGGCGCTGCCGCCGACCTCCTCGGTCGAGGCGGGCGCGGCGCGGCTCCAGTCGCTGCCGACCGGCGGCCGCACCCCGCTCGCCGAGGGGCTGCTGAAGGCCCATGAGGTGCTGCGGGTCGAGCGGCTGCGGGACGCCACCCGGCGGCCGCTGCTGGTGGTCGTGACCGACGGCCGC
Source organism: Candidatus Streptomyces philanthi (assembly GCF_059553635.1). Lineage (NCBI taxonomy): Bacteria > Bacillati > Actinomycetota > Actinomycetes > Kitasatosporales > Streptomycetaceae > Streptomyces > Candidatus Streptomyces philanthi. The sequence goes on along the minus strand of NZ_JCANQV010000538.1, from coordinate 1,534 downwards.
GCGACCGGCGCGAAGGCGGGACGCGGCGCCGCCGGGGAAGGGCCGTTGGGGCGGGCCTCCCGGGCGGCCGGGCTGCTGGCGGCGGAGGGCGTGGCCTCGGTGGTCGTCGACTGCGAGTCGGGCCCCGTCAGGCTGGGGCTGGCCGGGGAGCTGGCCCGTACGCTGCGGGGCACCGCGGTCACCCTCGACGAACTGCGCGCGGACAGCGTCTCGGCGCTGGTGCGCGACGCACGGGGCGACCGGCGCGGGCCCGCCGCGCGGTCCGTCCCCGGCGGAGGCGGCGGCGACGGCCGTCGCCCCGCCCGCACCACTCATCACACCCACGAGAACCGGAGGGTCGCGTAATGCCACAGGGCAAGCCGTCCGTCGTACCGGACGACGGTCTCACCACCCGCCAGCGCCGCAACCGGCCGCTGGTGATGGTCCACACGGGCATCGGCAAGGGCAAGTCCACCGCCGCCTTCGGGCTGGCGCTGCGGGCCTGGAACCAGGGCTGGCCCGTCGGGGTGTTCCAGTTCGTCAAGTCCGCGAAGTGGAAGGTCGGCGAGGAGCGGGCGCTGAAGGTGCTCGGCGCGACCGGCGAGGGCGGCACCGTCACCTGGAACAAGATGGGCGAGGGCTGGTCCTGGGTGCAGCGCGACCTCGAATCCAGCGAGGAGGCGGCGCGCGAGGGCTGGGAGCAGGTCAAGCGCGACCTGGCGGCCGAGACGTACAAGCTGCTGGTGCTCGACGAGTTCGCGTACCCGATGCACTGGGGCTGGGTGGACCCGGAGGAGGTCGTCGCGGTGCTGCGCGACCGTCCCGGCACCCAGCATGTGGTGATCACCGGACGGAACGCGCCGCAGCCGCTGCTGGACCTCGCGGACCTGGTCACCGACATGTCCAAGGTCAAGCACCCGATGGACGCGGGCCAGAAGGGCCAGCGGGGCATCGAATGGTGAACCGGTCATGACCTCCGGCACGATCCCCCGCCTGGTGATCGCCGCGCCGTCCTCCGGCGCCGGCAAGACGACGGTGGCCACCGGCCTGATGGCGGCGTTCGCCGAGGCCGGTCTCGCCGTGTCACCGCACAAGGTGGGCCCCGACTACATCGACCCCGGCTACCACGCGCTGGCCACCGGCCGGCCGGGCCGCAACCTGGACGCGTTCCTGTGCGGCCCGGAGCGGATCGCCCCGCTGTTCCTCCACGGGGCGCACGGCGCGGACCTCGCGGTCGTCGAGGGCGTGATGGGGCTGTTCGACGGGGCCTCCGGGCGCGGTGAGCTGGCGTCGACGGCGCAGGTCGCCAAGATCCTGCGGGCGCCGGTGGTGCTGGTGGTCGACGCGTCCTCGCAGTCCCGCTCGGTCGCGGCGCTGGTCCACGGCTTCGCGTCGTGGGACCCGGAGGTGCGGCTGGCCGGGGTGATCCTCAACAAGGTGGGGTCGGACCGCCACGAGGCGCTGCTGCGCGAGGCGATGGACTCCTCGGGCGTCCCGGTGCTCGGCGCGCTGCGGCGCACCGGGGAGGCCCGTACGCCCTCGCGCCATCTGGGTC